>NZ_KB235903.1:2110980-2112108 GCF_000332155.1 Kamptonema formosum PCC 6407
ACGATAATCGATTGGCTTGGGTTTGACTAGGAGTCTCCAAAGAACTGCTAATAAGTGTGGGGGAGTATGAATTATATCATTGTGAATAAAGAGATCGTTTATCACCAATTCACCACGCGGATTAAAAACGCATTGAATTCTACCAACTTCGCTGTTACGGTACAGGAGCTTGGCAATAAAATATTGGTCTTCCTCTCCAGCTACTTTCAGGTGATACTCTCGTCCCTCGCGATCGAGAATAATAGACTCGTTGCTTTCTAGTAAACTTTCCAACATAATTTATTTTGAGTGAACTTAACAACAAAGATGGAGAGAATTAGGGCAGTCTAAATAGTTTACGCTCTCTTACCATCGACTCCGCTTTGGATTTCATTTCAATCAGCCCTATTTAACTAAGGTGGGCAAAATGCCCACCCTAATTTTCACTTCCCTACCGTGAAATACTCATTTTTAGCATACACACTAATAATGCAATCTCCCACTTCAAAAAACATCCCCTCTTGCTCATCTTTAGAGAATTGCAAATTCCCATACTTAGCACCAATTTCATTAGCAGTAGCAGCCTTAGCCTCCATTTCATCGGGTATCAATCCAGTCGAACCTATATAAAAACTAACGGCGAAACCTTCTCGCTATACACCTTTTCAGCATAAGCTTCCAATCGCTCATTTGCACTAGCTAAAGCTACAACAAACTCCTCTCGCTTTACCTCCTCTCCCTTCCATTTCGCTTGCAAAAGTCGCAGCAAACTATCTGCACCCACCTTAGACAAAATATCTGTAACAATTCCGTTATTTTCCAACCCTAAAAAGTCATCAAAAATCAGCTTCATCAAGTCATCAACCTTAGTAACTTTAGTACGTGATGAAAGAGTCTTATGTCCAAAAATTACCGACTGCTCTAAGATAGCATCAAAGGTTGGTTTATCCAACTTTTCCCCAGTATCTTGATGATAAACCTCATAGAGGCGATCCAGGAACTTGTTAGCCGAGTGGAATTTGCCAAAATTGAGGATATCTTTGCTACCAATGTCGATTTTGAAACTAACTCGCGAATCTACTGAACCATTGGCGATCGCATCCTTTAAATCGGTGTATTCCGTCGTAGTGGGAAAATTGATGTAGAGGC
>NZ_KB235903.1:2112208-2173427 GCF_000332155.1 Kamptonema formosum PCC 6407
AGAGGGCAGAGGAGCAGAGGAGCAGAGGGCAGGGGGGCAGAGGGGAAATCTTTATCTTTCCTGTTTCATCTCCCCATCTCCCCCATCTCCCCCATCTCCCCCATCTCCCCATCCTCCCCATCTTCCCCATCCTCCCCGCTCCCCCGCTCCCCATCTCCCCTATTCCTTCTTCCTGAAATAGCTTACAATCGATCAAGGATTATTTTGCACGAACATGATCAAACTGAGATTAAAACGATACGGTAAAAAACGGGAGGCAAGCTACCGGATTGTAGCGATGAATAGTACCTCCCGTCGGGACGGCCGCCCTCTTGAAGAACTAGGTTTCTATAACCCCAGAACAGACGAAACAAGGCTGAATATCCCAGGAATTGTCAAGCGTCTCCAAGAAGGTGCTCAGCCGACTGACACTGTGCGCGACCTACTGAGAAAAGCTAATGTTTTTGAACAAGTCGGAGCAGGAGCTAACCTTGAGTCCAGTAATCCAGCGATCGCCAGCTAGTCCTGATTATGTGGGGCTGGTGCGCTTTTTAATCGAGCCTTTTTTAGAATCACCTGGGTCTTTGCGAGTTGATTGCGAACTACACCCACGCCAATCGCGGACGTGGATTCGGCTGGCTTTTGACGAGCCAGATAAGGGGCGCGTGTACGGCAGGGGTGGACGCAACATTCAGGCAATTCGGACTGTACTGGAAGCGGTGGCAAAAACAGCAAGCGAATTCGTGTATTTAGATATATACGACGCTCAAGAGGGCGATCCTCGCTACTCCAATCCTAAGAGCGATTCGCGCTATGGAAGTGCTAGGGGCGATCGCGACAGTCGCGACAGCAGACCCCGAAGTAGAGATATCGGCGGCAGACCATCGAGAGAACCGTCCCGCCGTTCAAGTCTGCCCCCAATTAAACCTAACAGAAGCAATCCAGACTTCGGTTAGCAATTTTAGGGCGATCGGCAGTCTCTACATCATTTATATGTCTGTTGAGGAAGGCCGCGTTGCCCCCTTGGATGCTAGGGCTTACGCTAAAGCCCCTAGCTTTTTTATTTAAGAGGGGCTAGGGGCTAGGGGCTAGGGGCTAGGGAAGAGGGAAGAGGGAAGAGAGAAGAGGAAGAAGGGTTTAGAATCAGGGTTTTAGGAATTCAGAATGTCCTAACCGCCTTGGCAATTGATAGTTTTAATTGGAGGGAGCTTATGTTAGCATGACAGAAATATTAACCATTGAATTACCGAGTGTTGAGAGCGCGATCGCGATCGCGGGTTATCAAGAAGAAAATCTCAAAGTCTTGACCAAACAAACCGGGGCTAATGTAGTCTTGCGAGGGCAAGAGCTAGTGCTTTCTGGGACAGAAAATCAAGTAAAATTGTGCGAGAAATTAGTGCGATCGCTTACCCAATATTGGAAAACTGGTAAAAGCATTTCTGGAGTAGATATCCTCACCGCACGCCACGCCTTAGACACCAACCGCCAAGAGGATTTACAAGACTTGCAGCGCGACGTATTCGCCAAAACCCGACGAGGCGAAGAAATTAGAGCCAAAACCTTTCGACAGCGGCAATACGTCCAAGCTTTACGCACCCACGACCTCACATTTTGCATCGGCCCGGCGGGTACTGGCAAGACCTATTTAGCAGCAATTCTGGCAGTGCAAGCACTCCTTTCTAAGCAGTACGAACGGCTGATTTTAACACGCCCAGCAGTGGAAGCCGGCGAAAAATTAGGATTTTTGCCTGGTGATTTGCAGCAGAAAGTTAATCCTTATTTGCGACCGCTGTATGACGCTTTATACGAAATGATTGAACCAGAAAAAATGTCTGATTTAATGGAAAAGGGAACTATAGAAGTAGCTCCTTTAGCGTATATGCGCGGTCGCACTCTTAGCAATGCGTTTGTGATTTTAGATGAAGCCCAAAATACTACTCCCGCGCAGATGAAAATGGTATTAACTCGTTTGGGTTTTCGTTCCCGAATGGTAGTTACTGGCGATCTAACTCAGACTGATTTGCCCTATAATCAACAGTCGGGATTATCAGTTGCCCATCATATTCTGCGTCACGTTGAAGGTATTGCTTTCTGCGAATTTTCTCAGGCGGATGTTGTGCGACATCCTTTAGTGCAGCGGATTGTTGCTGCTTACGAACAGCACGAAAAATAATCTTTGTAGTAGCGCTATGTTATAAGGATGACAAACTCAGGTGCAGAGCATTATTTTGAGAAAGATGTATTTCCGTTGTTTTACACTAATTTTTAGTGCAGGAGGTAAAAAAATGATTGGTGACTATAAATTGTCAAGCGTAAAAAATGGCATTGGTTATTTCGCTCGTGTTGTAGTAGAAGCTATGCTTTTTTCTGAAAAAGAATTGGTAATAGATGCCATAGGTCATCAGATCAATAGGAATGAATGTGAGGTTAATGCAGAAACACATAAAGACTGGATTAATGCAGCAATTGAAGGTGCAAACTACACTTTAAAACATATCAAGCAATTAGATGAAATAAACAAATCCGACGTTAAAATTATTAAAGTTATTGGACTTGAAACTGATACTACAGAAGATGCTGTAAGAACGGCAGCCTCTATTGCTACATGGCGAGCTATAAATCTAAATTGCCCAGAACCTGAGCCTGTATTTGACAAAAATTGGTATGTTGTGTTTCCTGTAAGAAATCAACACCTTTAATTTTTAGTTTTTTTAGTTTAGTTACTTAACAACTCACAAAATCATGCCTAATCTTAAAGAATTTCTGGAAGAATGTGAAAACCTCGGCACACTGCGTTTAATTGTTACAAGTAGTGCGGCTGTACTGGAAGCGCGGGGTAAGATTCAAAAGCTTTTCTACGCAGAGTTACCCAAAGGTAAATATGCAAATATGCACACAGAAGGCTTTGAATTTCACCTGAATATGGACAAAATTACGCGGGTAAAATTTGAAACTGGTGAGGCAAAACGGGGCAATTTTACTACTTATGCAGTGCGCTTTTTAGATGAAAAAGAAGAACCTGCTTTGAGTGCATTTTTGCAGTGGGGAAAACCAGGGGAATATGAACCGGGACAAGTTGAATTTTGGCACGAATTAAAGGAGAAATATGGGGAGGTTTGGGAACCAGTACCAGTACAGGAGATTTAGCTTATTTTGTTGAAAGTAATTGCATTCTTTAGTTTCTTTCTAGTTACATTGCTTTCAAGTGCTGAGGCTCAAGCTGGTATTTTAGCAGATAGATTAGCCAGTTTTCCGCATTGGGAAAGCAAGCCACTTGTTGCCTCAGCTAAGGGGGATTTGATTTATCCAGAATGGATGGCTGGTAACTGGACTGTAGAGAGTACGCTGGTGGATTTAGCAGCACCTTTAGCGCCGGATATCGTAACACCTGGATTTGATAGCAATCGCCAGTATTTGAATCAGCCAGTTAGATTTAAAGTTCGATTTCAGGCTGCAAATGCTCAGTTAAATACGATGAGTTTAGTTGAAAATTTACCTGCATCTAAGTCTAACTTATTAACGAGAGGAGATAAAACCAAAAATGGAATTGTAGCAGATAGAGCTTTTAATGGGTTGAATATTGGTAGAGCTTATTTAGGTGATAATGGGGTGCTTTCCGTGAAAGTAGATCCCCATAATCCTAACCGTCAAATTACCTTGTTGAGAGATGACAAACAATTAATTTCTATTGTCACCAATCGCGGTATTGAAATCCCTAACAAAAACGAGTTTATAGGTACGGAAATTTCTCAGCAGATATTTCAAGGGGAGTCTCAGATTTATTTGAATGAGGTAGAAACAACCACTGCTTATCAGTTTTTAGAGTCGGATAATAAAATTTTAGCAGATCAAGTGACTGCGATCTATTTATCGCCCCAAGACCCAGATTATTTTGCAGCAATTGGTCGCCCCGTAGCTCTTTATCGATATCATTTGGAGTTAGTAAAATAAATAAAACTTACCAATCACTTAGAGTTATTAGAGTTATTATATCTACGGATAGCATTATTCATCAAGTTTATTTGCTCTGCATGAAATGATGGTGGCATTAAGCTATGAATTGTATGATCCAGTCCATCGTGCATTACATCAGTCGGAAGTGAAGAATGATCTAGACCTAGTGTATGACCAATTTCATGGGCGATGGTATTAGCAATTAAGTTAGACATTTGATTAACACTCAGGCTAGCATTGTAAGAAGCATAGAATACTCGATCGATGCGGATAATAGCACGGTTTGTAACTACGCCTGATTGGAAACTAGCAACACCAAGATAGTCAACGGGTTGGTTGTCAGCGAATATATAGACATGAGTAAAGTTTTCACCCCATTCTTTGGGATCGGGGATATCTGATGTTAAAAATACCTTAACGCTTCTAAATGCACTGTAGAGTTTGGAGAAAGCATCTATAATTAGAGAAAACATCGCTTCTCTATTTTCTGATGTGACAGCCATTTCGGACACGTCTACCCAAATGCAACGACGGAAATCGCTATTCTTATCTATTAGAAATTTGCCACAAGCAGGGCAAAAATCCCACTGAGGTTGAATGCGGGAACGACATCCCTGACAGCGAGGTTTAGGGGGTCTAGTCAGGTTTAGCCGTTGCGAAAGAGGGAGTTTGAGCTTACGATTGTGTTTGGTTAAGTCTAGGCGATCGTACAGAGACATTTACAGCGTAAGTGTTTTTAAATTTAGGTATTGAGGGAGTGCTTAAGAATATTTGGTAATAAGTTCCCCTAACCCATTAACCTTAACACCGTCACCAATTGCGGCCATTTTCCACTCATTATTATGTCTGTAGATTTCAGCCATAATCATCCCAGTCATACCTTTGTATTCAGAACCCGATAGGTTATATCTGGCGAGTTCTTTATTATTGGATGTATTAACCAGGCGTACAAACGCATTTTCAACTAACCCAAAGTCTTGTTTGCGAACAATACAATCGTAAATGTTAACTGTAAAAACCAGTTTCACAATCTCTAATGGCATTCGAGATAAATCTACCAAAATTTGCTCGTCATCTCCATCTCCCGCACCCGTGAGATTATCGCCGAGATGCGTAATTGCTCCTGAACGGTGTGATAGATTACCAAAGTAAACAATATTCGCAATATCCTTTACTTTGCCATCTTGGTCTAAACAAATCACGGAAGCATCTAGGTCACAATCATGAGTATTGCTGAAGGCTCCAAATAAACCACTCCCTGAACGTTTGACAACATCCCACCCCAATCCACACATCAGTTTTGTGAGTCCTGGTGCTTCTTTAGAAAGCGAGATTCTCTGTCCTTTTTGTAGTTGAATTGCCATTGATTTTATCTCCTAGCTATAGCGGTCGAGTAGTGCTTGTAAGCCACCTTGATAACCTGCTCCCACTGCGTTAAGTCGCCACTCACCATCTTTACGATAAAGTTCAGCCATAATCAGGGCTGTTTCTATGGAATAATCTTCTACAAGATCGTAGCGAACTGCTTCTTGTTGTGTTTCCATATTGACGAGGCGAACGAAGGCATTTTGTACTTGACCAAAATTTTGACGGCGTTGTTGGGCTTCATGTATAGTTACAGCTATAACTATTTTTTGGATATCCGCAGGCACTTTTTTCAGATTGATTTTGATGACTTCATCATCACCCTCACCTGCACCCGTGAGGTTATCCCCCATGTGCTGAATTGATTTGTCAGGATCGGGACTGGTGAGGTTATTATAAAAAATGAAATGGTTGTCAGAAATTAATTTTTCATTAGCCCCTAAGAGGAATAATGATGAGTCTAGATCGAAGTCGAAACCCGTGTCTGTAGCTTTAATATCCCATCCCAGTCCCACAAATACTGCTGAGAGTCCGGGTGAAATTTTATCGAGCGATACACGCTGTCCTTTTGTCAGTGAAACCGCCATTATTCAGTCCTCCTCTGTTTGGGATTAAGCGATCTATAGGTAAAGTTGAAATGCTTGTTTAACGATCTGCTGAAAGCAGCTTAAAACCTTAAAATTAATATTTTAAGCTTATAAGCAAAGTGTAAAAACGTCAATAGTTTTGACAAATCTTTATTATTTTTTTATGCGCTCGGACAGAGAGCGATCGCTCTTTAGTAATTAACCAATTAAGAACCTGAATCAATAAACTATTAATATTGCGAACCCCAGAATTTCTATATTTATGATATGATACTGTGTCCACAACTTGAAAGGGTGAGAAGTAATGAGTCGGAGTGAAGCTGAAGTCCGTAGCCAAAAAATTGATGAGTTGCGATCGCAAGGGATAGAGCCTTATCCCAGTCAGTCTTACGCGCGATCGCACACAGCTAAAGACGTACATGAATTATTTAGCCAGCCAGGAAAAGAACTCCAAAACGGAGAAACTGACCCCGAAGAAATTTCTCTCCGAGTTTGCGGCCGCATTACATCCAAGCGCGATAGTGGTAGCATTTGCTTTATTGACTTGAAGGATTTTTCAGACAAGATTCAACTCAAAATTGAGAAAAAAATCGTTACTGGCGAATCTGGTTTGAGCTTTAAACAAGTACAAAAATTACTTGATGTCGGAGATTTTGTCGGTGTAGAAGGAATTGGCTGCCGCACTCCACGCGGAGAACTTTCTATTTTGGTGCGAGAATTAAAGGTATTATCAAAAGCTACGATACAATTTCCTGATGCTTATTACGGCGTTAATGACCCAGAAATTTGTCGTCGTCATCGGGAGATGGATTTAGCAGGAAACCAAGCATCTTTCCATCGTTTCGCTCTTCGCAGCCGCATCCTTCAGAGTATCCGTTCCTATCTGTGGAAGGCAGATTTTTATGAGATAGAAACACCTACATTGCAAGCTATTTACGGCGGTGCTGCTGCCCGACCTTTTATTACTCACCATAATGCTTTAGATGTAGATTTGTATTTGCGAATCGCTCCTGAATTATTTTTAAAGCGGGCAATTTGCGGCGGTTTCGATCGCGTTTTTGAACTAGGGCGGGTATTTAGAAATGAGGGTGTTGATAGTACCCACAATCCTGAGTTTACATCTTTAGAAGTTTACCAATCTTATGCTGATTACTTCGACATTTTGACTGTTGTAGAAGATGTCATGTGCTATGCAGCTAATGCTATTTTTGGTGATATTAAGGAAATAGAAAATCAGGGAGAAATCATTAGTTTAGAACGAAAATTTGATTACACCCATACATATCCTGGTTTTAATGGTAAGCATTGGCAAGTGAAAACGATGGTGGAAGCGGTTAAAGATGAAACGCAACTAGATTTTGAAAGTTTGAGTTTGGAGGAAGCGATCGCATCTGCCCAAAAATTAGAATTACACCTTTCTAAACTCGAAAAACAAAGTTTAGGTTACGTACTCTACGCCATATTTGACAAAGTAGTTGTCCCTAAACTGATTCAGCCTACTTTCATCATTGACTTTCCTGTAGAAGTTAGTCCCCTAGCAAAAGGACACCGTAGCAAACCGGGATTTGTGGAACGCTTTGAGCTATTTATCAATGGTACAGAATACTCAAACGGCTTCTCCGAATTGAACGATCCCAAGGAACAAAGAAAGCGGTTTGAGGAACAGCTAGCCCAGAAAGATGCAGGCGATGATGAAGCACATCCTATGGATGAAGACTTTATTCAAGCTTTATCTTTAGGGATGCCGAATTGTGCGGGGATGGGCATAGGTATAGATCGGTTAGTGATGCTTTTGACTAATACTCAAAGTATTCGCGATGTGGTGATGTTCCCAACTATGCGGCCTGTTAAAGATTCTTAGATCGATTGTCGATAGATCGTGCTTGTAGGGGCGGGTGTGCGAAAATTTTAGATGAGAAAATTAGAATATAAACCCGCCTCTACCAATGAAATTAACTAATCTACTACGATCGATTTTTACCGCATAAACGAACCAACAACAACATTAAAATCATCAGCTAAAGGATTACCCAAAGCCTTAAATTTCCACTCTCCACCATCTCTGTAAACTTCCCCAATCAACATAGTTATCTTACCATCGAAAGAAGGCTCGCTCGACAAACTATATCGAGCTATTTCTTTCCCCGTTGCATCTATCGCCCTGACAAAGGCATTTTCTACCATCCCAAAATGTTGTTTTCGCTCTTTAGCCTGATAGATATTCACACCCAAAATTATCTGATGATATTGTTCAGATAGAGAACTGAGCCTCACAACTATCTGCTCATCGTCTCCTTCACCTGCACCCGTTCGATTATCGCCTAAATGAACTACGGTTTTATCTTTAGATTCCAAATGGCCGTAATAAATGACATCTTCCTTATAATTCTTTAACTTGCCATTTTCTCCCAATAAAAGAGCATAAGAATCCAAGTCAAAATCCTTACCACCGCCGCCAAAAAGACCACCTTTTGACTTAGCGATATCCCAGCCTAAACCCATCGTCAGCTTGGATAAATCGTATTCACTTTTACTGAGAATAATGCTTTGCCCTTTCGTCAAATTAATAGCCATAGTTTTGTATTGTTTCTAAGGTTAATCTATGCTGGAGTTTGGTAATTGTAAATGAAGACTGAGCTTTATTTACCTTCGGAGGCTAACTCGTTATGGTAAAAGATGTTGACTTCGTGCTGATTTTACCCAATTTGGGTATTCAGTTGTCAGCAAATCATATAATTCTTCATCGGCAATAGCTTCGGGATCTTCTACACTAAAAAAATCGGCATTATCTAAGTAGCCATTTTTCATTTCATCAAGTTGCTCTAAAAAGCTAAAATCGCTTGTCATCGCCTTTGAAAACCAACCACCAATTCCCTTACTTTTTACATCCTTACTCGACTTGCCAATCGCCATAAACTGCCAAAATATTGGCTCATAAGATGACCATTTTAAATGTTGTTTAGTATCTTGCTCGTCAGCAGTAGCTCCATCTGTGACAAACATAACATAAACAGGTCGATCTGCGGCAATGGGTGAGTTGCGGATTTGTCCATGACCATCAGGAAAATAGAAATTTCTGATCTCTTTCATTACTTTCCCATAATAAGTCCACCCTTCTAAAGGATATTGATGTAGTATATTGTGAATAAAGTTGGGAAAATTATCTACCGTCATTTCACCCGGATTGTGGGCATTAGCTCCAAACAGAAATATATCAATAGAACCATCGTCATCAAATCGACATCCTAAAGCCAGAATCTTCTCTGCTAAGCGCTGAATTTTTCCAGAATTGTAGAGGGAGGTCATAGACGAAGAAATATCAAGACAAAGCGCTACTTTAGCCTGATGATTTGTTAAATTAGCTTTTGCCAGCGAGATATCTACTTTCTTAACAAGGTCAAAAATGTGCGGCGCTTTCTCCTCAAGCTTTTTCTCTAACATAATAGCTTTCAGATTTTTGTTGCCATGTTCAGGATGTGGTAATTTAGGTAACGTAGGTTCTACTTTTTTCTCGGACTGTTTAATCTCTACGTAATATTTATCCACAAAACTTTGTAATCCCTGTTTATAACCTTGTCCTACGGCCTGAAATCTCCAGGTTCCATCCTTTCTATAAAATCGTCCAAATTCTACGGCTGTTTCTTCTGAAAAAGCCTCTTGTAAATCATACCGTGCTAGCTCAATTCCTGTATCTAGATCGTAAAATCGAATAAAAGCTATTTTGATTTGACTGAAGTTTTGATTTTTTGCCTGTCCTTCGTGAATAGTGACAACAAAAATCATTTCTTCAATCACCGAATTTACCTTAGCCAAATTTACATAAATTGTCGCGTCATCCCCTTCAGTTTGCCCATATCTATTGTCTCCAGAGTGTCTTAAAGAATCATCCAAAGATTGAAGGTTGTTGTAAAATATAAAATATTTTTCGTCGGGAACTTTGCCATCATCTCCTAACATAAAGACAGAGGAATCAATGTCATATTTATCATTAGTTTTCGAGCCACTTAAGCCCTTCTCTACTTTCCATCCAAGGGCTATAGCCACCTTGGTTAAATTGGGAGCTTCTTGAGAAAGATTAAACCTTTCGCCCTTCTTTAATTGAATTGACATTTTGTTTATATCCTCATTCAGTCTGATTACTAAAATCAAGGGGAATATTCACCCCTATTTTGAATTTCCCCTTGATATATTTACCTTAGCTTGATAGAGTTTGTGTTAGGCATATTTGTCTACAAAACTTTGCAAACCAGCATTAAAACCTTGTCCTACTGCTTGGAATCTCCATTCGCCATCTTTCTTGTATAGCCGTCCAAACTCAATGGCTGTTTCTCTGGAAAAATCCTCATCTAGATCGTACTTAGTTACTTCTGTGGAGGTAGTATTGTCGTAAATCCTGATAAAAGCATTCCTGACTTGACCAAAGTTTTGTCTTCTAGTTTCAGCTTCATGGATAGTGACAACAAAAACAATTTCTTCCACAGAAGCATCTACTTTGGATAAATCAATTAGAACTGTCTCATCATCTCCTTGACCTTCTCCGGTTCTACTATCTCCCAAATGTTGTACTGAACCATTTGGGGATTCTTTATTATTGTAAAAAACGAAGTATTTTTCGCTAGGAAGTTTCGCATTTGCACCCAGCATAAATACAGAAGCGTCCAAATCAAAGGCCGCTCCAGTATCGGTAGCATTGATATCCCATCCTAAACCAATACCAGCATTCTTTAACCCTGGTGCTTCTTTGGAAAGATTGATTCTCTCGCCTTTGCTCAGATTGATAGACATCTATATTACCTTGGTAAACTCAACAACTTTCACTAATATCAACTATAGCAAATTTCACAGCTTTTTGACAATTTGCTCTTGATATTCTTCTTCGGCCATTAGTTCTTGGGCATTTTCCACTCTGTCTAAAAATACGAGCCCATCTAAATGGTCGTATTCATGTTGAAAAATTCTGGCTACAAAATCCCTCAATTCTTGTCGATGCAGCTTTCCATCACGAGCCGTATATTCAATCTCAATCGCTTGATATCTCGGTACTAACCCGCGAATTCCCGGAATGCTCAAGCAACCCTCCCAGTCTTTGACGACATCATTTGAGCGTGCAATAATTTGGGGATTAATCATCGCTGTAGGTTCCATTGTTGGTGCTTGTGGATAGCGAGTACTAGGACGTGAGGCGACGATCAATAAGCGGTAAGATTGAGCAACTTGAGGGGCCGCAATCCCCACGCCATTAGCATTTTGTGCTGTATGAATTAAGTTGTCAATCAGTTTTTGCAACTGCTCATCTTCAAGATTTTCGATAGTTTGAGCTTGGCGACGCAGTACGGGATTACCTAATTGAGAGATTTGTAATATTTCAGCCATGATTTACTGTTAATTCATGTGAATTGGTAATTGTTAGTTGTTAGTTGTTAGTTGTTAGTTGTTAGTTGTTAGTTGTTAGTTGTTAGTTGTTAGTTGTTAGTTGTTAGTTGTTAGTTGTTAGTTGGTAATTGCTAATTGCTAATTGCTAATTGCTAATTGCTAATTGCTAATTGCTAATTACCCCCTATCTTCCCCATCTCCCTCTCTCTTTCCCTAGCCCCTAGCCCCTAGCACCTAGTCCCTTCTTTAGCGGGCAGATTGAACTGGGAGATTTCCTGGTTTTACTTCCAAATTAATCAGCTTACCATCGCGGTTTACCTCTACTTGTAAAGAAGTACCAACTTTAGTATTCTGTACCAATTTTTGCACCGATTCCGATTTGAGCATGGGCTGATTATTGATCTTCTGAATGACATCTCCCGGCCGGAAACCTGCCCTAGCAGCAGGAGAAGCAGGAACAACGCTGTTAATTAAAATTCCTTCGCTAACATTGACACGAATTCTGCTATTCGGATCGTTGTTAACTAGCTGCTGAATTTCGGGTGTCAGCGTCGCCATCTCAATACCTAAATAAGCGTGTTCAACTTTGCCTGTTGTAATCAATTGTTGAGCAATTTGCTGTGCTTCATTAATAGGAATTGCAAATCCCAATCCTTGAGCACCGCTGATAATTGCCGTGTTCATACCAATCACTTCACCAGCAGCATTCAATAGTGGGCCGCCTGAATTTCCGGGATTAATTGCTGCATCAGTTTGAATAAAGCCAATCCGCTTATCTGGGACACCCACATCGCGACTAGAGCGGCCTGTAGCACTGATGATCCCAGCAGTTACCGAGTTATCTAAACCCAAAGGATTACCGATCGCGATCGCCCATTCCCCAGGTAACAATTGGTCAGAGTTTCCTACCTTCGCAATTGGCAGCTTATCGGCCTCAATCTTCACCACTGCCACATCCGTTACTCGATCTTCCCCCAAAACTTTCCCCTCAAAGGTGCGACCGTCCTTGAGTGTCACACTTACTGTATCTGCCCCATCTACAACGTGAGCATTAGTGAGTACCTGACCATCAGCACTGATTACAAAACCGGAACCAGTTCCCCGCTCAACCCGTCCTCTACCTTGTGGTTGTTCTCCCCTAAAAAAATCTTCAGGAGATTGTCCATCCAACCCTAGTCCTCCCGATCCTACCCGTCGAGAAGAGTCAATCCGAACCACCGCCGGCCCGACTTTCTGCACCGCCGCCGCAATAAAATTCTCCTCACCGGGAGCGATCGGCAGGGGAAGTTGTGAGACGATCTGAGCCTGAGAATTGCTATTGTCAGAAGGAATTTTGACTTGCGGTTGGTCAAGTTTCTGCTCTATTCGGTTCTGAGCAGAAACAGGTATTTTCGACAATACTAAGCGATCGCCAATTAGCGCCGCTCCTGCTCCCGTCACCAAAAGCAATATATAAATCGTCGGTTGTTTCCAAAATTTGCCAGTTGAACTATTCATCGCGACCCCATTAGCCAACAAGCTAAATTACAACAGTTGCAGATTCAATCCCCGATTGTACTTTGTAAACTATTGTGTACTTTCAGGATACTTCCTTAACTTTAGCATTTCCAAGGCAGAAGGAAAGGATGGAAGAGATAGGGAGATAACGACTTTTGAGTTGCGAATTCCCCACCCTCCCCATCTCCCCCATCCTCCCCATCTCCCCCACCCTCCCCATCTCCCCCCATCTCCCCCATCTCCCCCATCCTCCCCATCTCCCCCGCTCCCCCGCTCCCCATCTCCCCTGCTCAAGAGCTCCCCAATGGGTACAATTGCCAGGTATATTGGCTAAGGAGCTTTAACTAGACTAGAAAAGATATAAGGAACAAGCATGGCATCCATCCGCGAGTTGCACCAACAACTGGTTAATAAAGAACGCTCTGCTGTTGAAATCGCTCAAGAAGCACTAGATCGCGTTCACCAGCTAGAGCCGAAGTTGCGAAGCTTCCTGCACGTAACAGCAGACAAAGCCTTAGAGCAAGCTCGCAAGGTGGACGCTCAAATCGCCGCAGGAGAAAACATTGGTCTGCTGGCGGGAATTCCCATTGCCGTTAAAGACAATATGTGTACCCAAGGGATACCCACAACTTGCGGTTCCCGGATATTGAAAGACTTTGTGCCACCCTACGATGCTACAGTCGTCTCCAAACTGGAGGCTACTGGTGCAGTTTGCTTGGGTAAAACCAACATGGACGAGTTTGCGATGGGGAGTTCCACAGAAACCTCAGCGTATCAACTGACGGCAAACCCTTGGGATTTGGAACGAGTGCCCGGCGGCTCTTCTGGCGGTTCAGCGGCGGCGGTGGCGGCCCGCGAATGCGTGGTAGCCTTGGGTTCCGATACGGGAGGTTCTATCCGCCAGCCGGCCTCATTTTGTGGTGTAGTGGGGATGAAACCGACTTATGGGTTAGTTTCTCGCTATGGTTTAGTGGCTTACGCTTCTTCTCTGGATCAAATTGGGCCTTTTGGTCGGACAGTGGAGGATGCAGCGATTATGCTAGGTGCGATCGCAGGCTACGACTCTAAGGACTCCACCAGCCTCAACGTCTCCGTCCCCGACTACCTGACGGCCCTGAGACCGAATTTGCGGCCCAAAGGTCAAATTAGAATTGGCGTGATTAAAGAAACCTTTGGCGTAGGTTTAGACTCCGTAGTTGAAAAAGCTGTCACCAAAGCGATCGAGAAAATGCAAGAATTGGGCGCAGAAATACAAGTTATTTCTTGTCCCCGATTCCGTTACGGTTTGCCTACCTACTACATCATTGCTCCCTCAGAAGCTTCGGCAAATTTAGCTAGATACGACGGTGTAAAGTACGGTTTCCGAACTCCAGACCCAGATAATTTGTTAGAAATGTATGCCAAAACTCGCGCTGAAGGTTTCGGAACAGAAGTCAAGCGGCGGATTATGATTGGCACTTATGCTCTGTCGGCTGGTTACTATGACGCTTACTATCTCAAGGCTCAAAAAGTTCGGACTTTGATTAAAGAAGACTTTGATAAAGCCTTTGCTCAAGTAGACATTTTAGTATGTCCTACTGCTCCGACTACAGCTTTCAAAGCCGGTGAGAAAACTGACGATCCTTTGAGTATGTACTTGTCCGACTTAATGACTATTCCAGTGAATCTGGCTGGTTTGCCCGCATTAAGTATGCCTTGCGGCTTTGACGAAAATGGGATGCCAATAGGGATGCAAATGATTGGCAAAGTATTGCAAGAATCACGGCTGTTTGAGGTAGCTTATGCCTACGAGCAATCAACTACTTGGCATCAGCGCCTTCCTCAAATTTCAATGTAGTAAAATTAGGAATTGGTAATTGGTAATGGCTAATTGGTAATTGGGATACACAGATTTTACAGATTCCTCTGATTTCACAGAGTAAATAATCAGGACTCTAACTAATCCGTGTAATCCGTGTAATCGGTAAAATCCGTGTTCATAATTGGTAATTGCTAATTGCTAATGGTTAATTCAGGAATTACGCAAAACCATCCGTAACGCTGCTAGAAAATTAAAAGTTAAAAGTTACAAATTAAATTCATCATTTTTAATTTTGCATTTTTAATTTTTAATTTTCTTCGGCGAAGGTTCAGTAGGTTTATATCCTCCTTCTAAGGCAAAGCGAACTAACTGAGAGCGATTTTCTAGTTGTAGCTTGCTGAAGATACTACTAAGATGAGCTTGCACGGTGCGGGGACTTATAAAAAGGCGATCGCTAATTTGCTTATTTGTATAACCTTGAATCACCTCCCAAAAGACTCTTTCCTCTGCGGGTGTTAAGGGTAAAGGTTGAGACTCCGGTGTTACAGTTGGAGGTGGAATCTTTACCTGTTCAACACCAGAGTTTTGGAGCAAGCGGACAATTTCAGCATGAATACGGTGACTCCGCTCCAACTGTCCCTTCACTTTAGCTAGTATTTCCTTTGGTTGAAAAGGCTTTACTAGATAGTCATCTCCGCCAATAGAATGACCTTCAACTTTCGATTCTAACTCTCCTTGACCTGATAAAAATATAAATGGTACTAACTGACCCAAACGGCTCGAACGCAGGCGACGGCAAAATTCAAACCCGTCCATATGTGGCATCATCACATCTGAAATCACCAGATCTGGAGGATTGCTTTCAAAAATAGATAGGGCTTCAAGACCTGAACTCGCACATTCAACCTGATATCCTCGGCTTTCCAGATAAATTGCTAAGACTGCCTGACAGTCTAGTTCGTCGTCAACTACTAATATCTTTTGCATACTCGCATTTTACCAAGTTGCGTTGCCCATAGTAGCGCCAACCCTTTGCGATCGCCATTCCTTACTCCTAATTTAGCGTCGGAGTATATCAATTAGCCCAAAAAGCTGACATTTGGTAGCTCAATCTAGAAGATTTTAAACCTGAAGAAAAAAATTGATCCGATCCTTCTTCCTCTGAGATTGGCACCAAATTGATAACTCGACTAGATTTAGACATCAAAGAAGGGGATGATAATCGCTTACCTGCCGTTAAAAAGGTTTCAAATTCTGCGGCTGGTTTAGCTGGGCTAAACAAATACCCCTGTATGATATCACACTGTTTGTCTCTTAAAAAATCTAATTCTGCCTCAGTTTCTACGCCTTCAGCAATCACTGTTAGCTCTAGATTATGAGCGAGTTGAATTACGGCTGTTGTAATTGCTTTATTATGAGCATCGCTGGCAACGTTACTCACAAAGCATTTATCAATTTTCAAACAATCAAAAGGAAATTGTTTGAGATAACCTAATGAAGCATAGCCAGTTCCAAAATCATCAATTGCGATCCGAATTCCTAGAGATTTAAGTTCATTTAAAGTAGCAGTAGCGACAGCAACATTTTCCATTACTGCGCTTTCCGTCACCTCTAATTCTAAATTGCCGGGTTCTAAGCCAGTAACCTTTAATATTTCAATAATTCGGGGCAAAAGCTGGGGATCGGAGAGTTGACGAACTGATAGATTGACTGATATTCGGAAGTTAGCAAATCCAGAGGCGATCCACCAGGCCGTTTGAGTGCAAGCAGTAAATAATACCCACTCTCCCATCTGGATAATTAAGCCTGTCTCTTCTGCTAGGGGAATAAATTCGGCTGGCGAGATCGTACCTTTTTCGGGATGGTTCCACCGTACTAAAGCTTCTGCACCGATAATTTCGCCAGTGGCGAGTTCTACCTGTGGCTGATAGTAAACTTCAAATTCATTCTGTGCTAAAGCGTGGCGGATTTCAATTTCCAGCGCCAATTTCTCATTAGAAATCGTATTGGTAATTACCGACTCATTAACTAGATCGTTCAGCCTTGCTTCCGCTTGATGAAGTGCTTGAGTGAGAGGTTGAGTGATGGTTTTCCTCTTAGAGAGAATTGACGCGATCGCGCCGAGCAATTCTTCCTTCGTAAATGGCTTAGTGAGGTAGTCATCCGCTCCCAATTCCATTCCCCGACGAAATTCAGCCTTGGCGGATTGAGCGGTGAGAAAAATAAACGGAACCGCAGAGGTGAGTCGGTTTTGGCGCAGGGCTTTGAGCACTTCGTAACCGTCTAGATCGGGCATCTGCACGTCACACAAAATTAAATCTGGGATCTCAGAAAGCGCCACTTTTACCCCCATCCGACCATTCTCAACAGCACTAACTCGAAAATCGTGGGCTTCCAGCAGTTCCACTAGCGTTTCCCGGATTAGTGATTCGTCTTCAATCACCAGAATTTTGATCATGGTAGTTAAATAACAAATGGCACCTTACTATAGCACAATCAAATTAATCATACTATACTAAATTCACTAATTTAGTGAATTTAGCCAAATAACCAATAAATACTTAGCCATTTGGCTAGGTATTAACTTCTCACTTCAATAGTCTAATATTCTTAATCTAATTCTAGAGAAAGTTGCAAATGGCTTTGTTCTTTCGCCCGATCTGGTAGGGGATCGGGGGGGTCAGTAACAGCAGGACAATAGCGAGTATAGGTACATTTTGTACATTGTTTTCCGGGATTTGGCTGCCACTCACTATCTGTCCGCAACTGCACTGCAAGTTCGCCAATTGTTGCTTCTACCTGCTGTTTATGTTCGGGAGTAGCTTCAAATACAATTTCTTCTCCTAGTTGCACGTACAGTAGACTCATTTGCTTCAAACTCTGATGATATTTTTGTTCTAAAGCTAAGTAGTACAACCCGATCTGCAAGTCGATTTCATCGGGGTCAAAGGCTGGCATAGTTTTAGTGGATTTGTAATCGATTAGTTCTAATCCATCTTCGAGCCAGTCTAGGCGATCGTAGCGACCAGTAATCTTAAAATCTACATTGCACAAATTCAAAGTTGCTTGGATTTTTCCTTCTACGGCTAAAGGCTTTCTTAACGATATCAAGGGCGCAATAAATTGGCAGTAATAAGTGTTTAAAATCTCTGCTCCCGAAGCCTGCAATTCGCTGCTCAAAAGAGAACTCACGCTTTCCCAACATTGGTTAATCCAAGTCATTTTCGGTAACGGATCGAGATAGTGCCAATCCCAATAAATTTTAGCGAGGGCTGCGTGTAAAGCTTTTCCTAAAGCGGGAGAAACGAAAAAAGCTTTAGTTTTCAATCCTCGTTCGTACTTGAAATAGTAGGATTTCGGACAGCGGTGATAGTCTTGTAATTTAGTAGCTGAGAGTGGGTAGGGCATAACTTCAGCAGGAAGAAAGGGGCTAGGGGTTAGGGGCTAGGGGCTAGGGAAGAGGAAGAGGGGGAGGCGGAGATGGGGAGATAGGGGAGATAGGGGAGATGGGGGAGCAGAGGAGCAGGGGAGAAATTTTCGATTAGCCATTAGCCATTAGCCATTAGCCATTAATAATTAATAATGTTATAATTGATAATTAGGGAAAAACAATTAAATTTTACGATCTTTTTTAATGAGAGTTAGGAGTTTTCGTGATACAGGTACGGTTGAAAACTAGAAAAGTGAATGCGGAACCAAAGCCGCATAATGAGTCGCGGGTACGGGAACACTTATCAAACGAGCGTACTTATTTAGCTTGGATGCGGACTGCGATCGCGCTAATGGCCTTTGCGGTCGTAATCATCCGTCTGCGAGCTTTTCATCCACCCTTGGTTTCCAGTATTGGGGTTGGCTGGAAGTTAAGCATAATTCTTTCTCTGGTTGCTTTGGGGACGGTGTTGATGTCAACTCAACACTATTTCGCTGTCCGCCAAGATATCGATCGGGATGTCCATGAACCAGGCGATCGCTGGGTTATTCTTTTAAGTCTCACTGTCACGCTTTTAGGAACAGGGATTATATATTTGGTATTGTTTCAATAAGATTTAATTCCTCATATACTTTTTAAGTAATTAGCCCGTAAATCTGATTATTTCTAAGTATATTCTGAATTTCTGGAAATGTCTATTATGTCTATTGTAAAAATTCGCGTATTCTTTGAAGATATGCAGCACCAGCAGTTTTAGCCGTATTTGTGTGATCGGCATTAGGTACAATATATAATTCTTTGGGTTCGCGAGCTGCCTCAAACAATTTTTTGCTCATCTCAACAGGAACCACAGTATCAGCAGTACCGTGAATAAACAGCACGGGCATTTTTAGCTTGGAGACTTTAGCGATCGAGTCAAACCGCTGCGTCAGTATCAAATCTATAGGGAACATCCGAAAAGAACGCTTATAGTCCACCATCTCCCGTGTTGAAGTAAAGGAACTTTCGACAATCAACCCGGCTGCTTCTGGGTGATGCACAGCTAAATCAATGGCGATCGCACCACCTAAAGAATGACCGTAAATAAAAATTTGACTGGGAGGGATCTCCCGTTCTTTGACTAAATAACCCCAAGCAGTTTTAGCATCTTGATAAACCTGTGATTCATTGGGAAAATTGCCCGTACTCCGGCCGTAACCTCGGTAATCAATCAACAATACTGACAAACCCAACTGGTGAAACCGATTAGCGTGTTCGAGATTAGCTCCTATATTGGAGCCATTGCCATGTAAATATAATACTACTTGCTGTTGTTGCTCTGGAATTGATTTCGCACTTGGCATCCACCAACCGTGAATGCGTTCCACCTGTCCAGTTTTAGTAACTATCGGCAACCAGACATCTTCATAGACCAAGTTAAAAAAATCAGGAGTAATATCGATCGCCTGTATCGGGAAAAATAGAAACTTAGTCTGGTTTATGAATAGGAACGTACAGATAGCAAAATAGCCCAGGGCGCAGACTCCTCCAACAACTGTCAGCAACTTATATAAAAAAGACATGAGTACCTACAAAATAGCGGTTTGCTCGAATATTACTAACATTGTACAAACTGCAATTGCTATAGGGAGGGGCGTACTGAGATTGCTAAAGTCTGGTAGAGCTGGGGCGATCGCAGTAGAGTGGGTGGCTGAGCGTTGTACAATTCGATCGGACTTACAGGCAAGCGAACAATTAGCTCGTCAGCAAGCACAATTATGTCTACTGCAACGATCGCGATCGAGATCCCTTTTTTGGCAGATGAGATCGATAGACCTCTCCAGAAATTAAGTTTCCGACCAAACAGGATCGGGCTTTCGGGTGCTTTTTCCCAGAGGTCTAATCGTCAAACTGCAAGAGACTGCTATAGCGCAAGGATAATTTAGCTGAACCTGAAAGACTTACAGCGTTGCTGGCTAAACAATCTTGCCTAATTCGCATCAATTAATTTTTCTATCTTACTGTCTGGATTAAGGAAATAGACCCGATGAATTCTGAGATATTACCTGGTTTAAGTTTCCCCCTCGGCGCTACAGTCATCTCCGAAGGCGTTAACTTCTGCATTTACTCCAAAAACGCTACAGCTTTAGAACTGCTGCTTTTTAATTCCCCTGATGCACCCGAACCCGATCGCGTCATTAAACTTGACCCTAAAGAAAATAGAACTCACTACTACTGGCACGTTTTTATCGCCGATATTGGCGCAGGACAAATTTACGCTTACCGCGCCTACGGCCCCTTTATCCCAGAAAAAGGACTGCGTTTCGATGGCGAAAAAGTGCTGCTCGATCCCTATGCTCTCGCCGTAGTAGGATGGGAAAATTATAGTCGCTCAGCAGCCTGTCTTCCCGGAGACAATTGTTCAACCGCCTTGAGAGGCGTAGTTGTCGATCCGAGTACCTACGACTGGGAAGGGGATATCCCCCAACGCCGCCCCTATTCTCAGACTTTAATTTACGAACTGCACGTCGGCGGTTTCACGCGCAACCCTAACTCTGGGGTGTCCCCAGAAAAACGCGGTACCTATGCCGGTCTAATCGAAAAAATTCCTTACCTCCAAGAATTGGGGATCACCGCAGTCGAATTGCTACCTGTCCACGAATTTGATGAACAAGACGTGCGGCCAGGACTTAAAAATTACTGGGGTTATAGTACGATCGCATTT
Organism: Kamptonema formosum PCC 6407; assembly: GCF_000332155.1. Classification (GTDB taxonomy): domain Bacteria; phylum Cyanobacteriota; class Cyanobacteriia; order Cyanobacteriales; family Microcoleaceae; genus Kamptonema; species Kamptonema formosum. The sequence goes on from NZ_KB235903.1 coordinate 2,132,899, forward strand.
TTTGCTCCCCATCGCGCCTACAGTTACCGCCGCGATCCCATTGGGCCCGTAGACGAATTTCGCGACATGGTTAAGGCCCTACACAAAGCTGGAATTGAAGTCATCCTCGATGTCGTATTTAACCACACGGCTGAGGGTAGCGAAGACGGGCCGACACTTTCCTTTAAGGGATTAGAGAATGCAGCTTATTACATTCTGGAGGAGGATCAATCTAAATATAGCAACTACAGCGGTTGCGGTAACACCTTGAAAGGTAATCACGATATTGTCGGGCGGATGATTATTGATAGCCTGGAATACTGGGTTTCCGAGATGCACATAGACGGGTTTCGCTTCGATTTAGCCTCCGTACTTTCTCGCAGCCAATCAGGTCATCCTCTCACAGATCCACCGATTTTGTGGGCGATCGAATCTAACCCAATTTTGGTAAACGCCAAGGTAATTGCAGAAGCTTGGGATGCAGCGGGACTTTATCAAGTCGGTTCCTTTATTGGCGATCGCTTTGCCGAATGGAATGGCCCTTACCGAGACGAAGTACGGCGTTTCGTCAAAGGAGATCCAGGAACCCTAGTCAGACTAGCAGCGCGGATTATGGGCAGTCCCGATATCTACCCCCAAGTTGACCGCGAACCAAATCGTAGCATCAACTTTATCACCTGCCATGATGGTTTTACCCTCAACGATCTAGTTTGCTACAACGAGAAACATAACGAAGCAAATAACGAAGATAGCCGCGATGGAGCTAATGATAATTTTAGCTGGAATTGCGGTGTAGAAGGAGAAACAGACGACCCTGCCATTGAAGCTTTGCGCTTACGGCAAATCAAAAATTTCTTCACAATTATTCTGACTTCTCAAGGTACACCGATGCTACTGATGGGGGACGAAGTGCGGCGATCGCAGGGGGGAAATAATAATAGTTACTGTCAAGACAACGCATTGAGTTGGTTTAACTGGAATGGTGTAGAACAACACTCAGGTTTAGTGCGCTTTGTTAAAGGACTCATCCAATTTTCTCAGTCCCTAGAGATTTTCCATCAAGAACGAATATTAACTGTTACCTTTGGCAGTCAAGAACCTCACATTATCTGGCACGGAGTGGAGTTAGGGAAGCCAGATTGGAGCATTAACTCTCACGTTTTAGCTTTTACTCTCCGACATCCTAAAGCTGGGGAAAACCTGCATATTATACTCAATGCCTACTGGAAACCCCTAGCATTTGAATTGCCGCCGCTAGGAAGAGACGAATCTTGGCATCGCATTGTCGATACTGCATTAGCCACTCCTGATGATTTTTCTCCTCTAGAAGTAGCGCCGTCTGTTACGGGAAAAGCTTATCAGACAGAGGCGCGATCTGCTGTAGTCCTGATGGCGCGATCGAACTTTCATTGAAATGTTGGTAATTCCTAATTGCTAATTGCTCACAACAAAAAGCCCGATTTCTGCAAGAAACCGGGCTAAAATATTAACTTAAAACCCCAGAGAAACCTGACGGGGTGACAATGCGGCTGAAACCTTTATGGGCTCATGGTTAAGGCTCCTGAACCTCCAAAAAGATATCAGCGATTATGACTTGCTTATTGACAATTATGATAGTAGCGATCGCCGCCGCTCCTTATTCTCCGTTATCTACCGCCGAAAAAGTCGCGATCGCACGCACCTATCTTTTTTGAGGCAGATCAACTCAAACCCTTGTCTAATATGTCTTTCAACTTGCTTGTCACCCCGTCAGCAGAGAAACTCTAATCAATCAGAATTTATCTGCGGTAAAAATTCCTTACAACTGCTTCACCTCAGACACCAACTTGGCAACTACATCCTTAGCGCCACCAAACAGCATCATCGTTTTATCCTTGTAGAAAAGCTCGTTATCTACACCAGAAAAACCAGCATTCATCCCGCGCTTAATTACGATTGTATGCTTTGCCCTTTCTACTTCTAGAATTGGCATTCCATAAATCGGACTAGCTGTATCGTGACGGGCGGCTGGATTTACTACATCATTTGCCCCAATTACTAGAGCTACATCAGTCTCATCAAACAAAGGATTGATATCATCCATATCGTACAATTGCGGATAAGGCACGTTCGCTTCTGCTAATAGTACGTTCATGTGTCCCGGCATCCGTCCGGCTACTGGGTGAATCGCATATTTTACGTCAACGCCGAGGCCTTCCAATTGATCTGCTAATTCGCGGACAGCGTGCTGTGCTTGGGCTACGGCCATCCCATAACCAGGAATGATCACGACCGATCGCGCATAGCCTAACATCATGGCGCTTTCTTCCATGTCTATGCTGCGAACAGTCTTGTCGATCGCACTACCAGCAGCAGCAGTCGTGGCCCCGCCACCGCTACTACCAAAGGCACTAAACAAAACGCTTGCTAGAGAACGGTTCATCGCCTTACACATAATCTGTGTGAGGATGATCCCCGAAGCGCCCACCAGTGCCCCCGCGATGATTAGCATATTGTTCATCAAGATGAACCCAGCTACACTCGCAGCGATCCCCGAATAGGAGTTTAGCAGCGAGATCACCACAGGCATATCGCCGCCGCCGATTGGCAGCACAAACATGATGCCGAGTATGTTGGAGATCAGGATTAAACCCAGGAATACTGAGAAATTTTCGGGATCGAAGACTAAATAGGCGCTACCGGCTAAAAGTGCTATCGCCAATGCAGCATTTACCGGTTGCTGAAAGGGAAAGGTAATCGGCGCACCGGGAAGCAATTCTTGCAATTTACCAAAAGCCAATAAGCTACCAGTAAAGGTGATCCCGCCAATCAACACGCCCAAAACGATCGTGATCGTAGCGTCGGGGGTCGGAGATTCGGGGATGCTGAGATAGCGCCAAAATTCACCGACGGCAACTAAGGCAGAAGCCGCACCACCAAAGCCATTGAGCAAACCTACCATCTGCGGCATATCTGTCATGGCCACAGTTTTTGCCATGATCGTTCCCAAAATGGAACCAGCGATGATACCGACGACAATTAGTTCGTAGCTGACAACTTGACGTTCCAGCAATGTACCAACGATCGCGATCGCCATCCCAATTGCAGCTAAAACATTACCTTGACGCGCCGTTGCTGGCGATCCTAATTGTTTCAAACCAATGATGAATAATGACGCAGCTACTAAATAGCTTAACTGAATGCCACTAGGCAGAAAATCGCTCATAAGTCCTCAAAGAGAGTAGAAATCGTGAGGTTAACAAAAGAATCCCATTTCCAAAGGGTGGAAAGCCTTAAGCTTTCACCTCTTTTTTCTTGAACATTTGCAACATCCGATCTGTCACTAAGAAACCGCCGACTACGTTAATCGTTGCCAATGCGATCGCGATCGTCCCTAAAATCGAAGTGACGCTAAGATTTCCTTGACCTGAAATCAAAATTGCCCCCAAAACCGCGATCCCAGAAATCGCATTAGAACCAGACATTAAGGGTGTGTGCAGCGTTGGTGGAACTTTGTTAATTACTTCAAATCCCACGAAGGACGCTAAAACAAACACTACTAAACCCGCAATCAATCCTGATGCCATAAATTTTGGTAATTGGTAATTGTTAACTGTTAACTGTTAACTGTTAACTGTTAACTGTTAACTGTTAACTGTTGAGCGGTGATACCTAAAGCTTCGCGTACCCGCTGATTGCGGATTTCACCACTGTGGGCAACGCAAGCTCCAGTGATGATGTCATCTTCAAAATTCAAATTCAGGGCTTTATCTTTGACCATTAGCTGAAGTAAAGCCGAAATGTTTTTCGAGTAAGTTTCGCTGGCGTGTACCGGCATTGACGATGGCAAATTAATCGGGCCGATCACCGTCACACCGTTCCACAGCACATCTTTACCAGGCTCAGTACATTCGCAGTTTCCACCTTGCTCAGCAGCTAGGTCAACAATCACCGAGCCCGGCTTCATTTGAGCTACCATTTCTCTGGTAACAAGCACGGGCGCTTTCCGGCCTGGAACTTGAGCGGTAGTAATTACTGCGTCTGATGCGCCGACGTGCTGGGTGAGCACTTCGCGGGTGTATTGCTTGGAGGCCTCGGAAAGTTCCTTGGCGTAGCCGCCAGCGGCGACTGTTTCTTCTTTTAGTTCGACATCAATAAATTTAGCGCCCAAGCTTTGGACTTGTTCTTTGACATCGGGCCGGATGTCGAAGGCTTCGACTACTGCACCTAAGCGGCGTGCAGTTGCGATCGCCTGTAAGCCAGCTACGCCTGCACCCATTACCAGCACCTTCGCGGGACGAATTGTACCGGCTGCGGTGGTCAACATCGGAAAATATTTGGGCAAAGTCGCGGCCGCGATCAGCACTGCTTTATAGCCAGCAACGTTAGCTTGAGATGACAGCGCATCCATGCTTTGAGCGCGGCTGGTGCGGGGGATCATTTCCATGCTGAAGGCCGTTACTTGGCGTTCGGCCAAACGTTGCACTAAAGCAGGATTTCCCAAGGGGTTCAGAAATCCGATAAATACTGACCCTTCCCGCAACTGATGAATTTCTGACTCTTGCAGTGCGCCAATTTTCAGCAGTACATCCGCCTCGCCCCACAGTGCGGCGGTATCGGCTACAATCTTTGCTCCTACTGCTTCGTAAGCAATATCGGAGAAGAAGGATTGCTCGCCAGCACCGGCCTCAACCAACACTTCAATGCCCTGTTTTACTAACTTGGCTACAGCGTCGGGTATTAAGGCTACTCGGCGCTCGCCGGCCTCGACTTCTTTCGCGATCGCTACTTTCATAAACTCTCCTTAAATTTTAGTTGGAATTCTGGGATTGCCACTTAACAGGATCTGGCTTGCCCTTTCAAGCTTGGGTCTGATGCGCCAGAGCATATTGCGCTAGAGGGCCCTATCCTGAGAGCAATAAAGCCACTCGCGCATCCTGGCCTGGAGTGCGATTTCCACTCTGAGACCGGACGACTCCAGCGCCAGCGGCAAATAATCGGGTGTTATGTTCAAACTTCCAGCGCAATAAACTTCTCATTGTTGATGGTAACGGCGATTCCTCCAAATCTAGCCAGTTCTTTAACTTGTCTTATACATTTAATCCGGTTAAAGTGCTGGGTCTGTGGGTTGCGATCCTATATCAATCCGCTACCTAATTCTGTAACTTTAATGTCAAACATGGTACTACAGAGTCAGGGATTAGCAACTGGGAAAGGAAACCTTGACAAAAATGCAACTATAGCTAATTGGCTAAGGATTAGCCATAGCAATTAGTCCTTGGTATTTAGCAATTACTAACTACCAATTATCCTGATTCTAATGCCACTAAAAATCACTATATAACTATCTACTTAATTAGATAGATGGCAGTAGGTGGCTGAGGGTATTAGTGGAAAAAGGTTAACCTACGGGGAATTTATGGCTATCTCAGAACTTACGCACTCAACCAAAGAAACCGGGTTTTTTGACGAAAATACTTTGCCCTTATCCACATACGATCGCAAAAACCCGGTTTCTGAAGCCATAAGCGTAAGTCCGATATTCTGATAAGGCTAATAATAGCCATAAATCCCCTAATTAAGATATCATTTATGACCAAAAATCAGATCGAAAAAACCATCATCTAAGTCATAACCAAACATCTGTGACATCGACATCAACTTGGATTTACCTGCAATTCCCTGTTGATTTAACCAATCCGTTAGCACAAAAATTTTGTGCATCAAAAATATCTCTAAAGCTTCCGGGTTATACTGAATTCCCTCCTTTTTATGAAACTGATGTGGCACTAGCATTGCTGCATATCGAGCTAATTCTCCCCCTTTCCAATCTAACAAAAATGGCAGCCAAGGATAGGAAGCATCTAACCGGATAAACCACAACCTCACTTCAGGAATCTCGGAAAGTTCTCGCGGATCTAGGGGATCGCGAGGATAGTCGATTTCAAACTTTAACTGTTGTTCGCTAGAGGCGATCGCGCCCTCTTCCAGCCACTTTTCAATCACCGTCTGAACCGATGACAGATCTAAATTATTTATACACTCAGAATTTAGCGAAATCACAATAGTCATAAAATCTCAACCTAATCGATCTTAGCTATTAGCTATCATACCAGTAATCAGCAAAAGTTGAGTTTATAAATCATTTAAAAGTGCTATAGACCTACTTAGCCACTACCCATCGCTAATTCCCTCTCTCCCTGAGTATAACCCACTAGCGGATCGTCGCTGGCAATTTAATAGTAAAAATAGAACCCTTTCCCAATCTACTTTCAACCTGAATATCTCCCCCCATCATCTGGCAAAATTTCTTAGTTATAGCAAGTCCTAAACCACTACCGTCATATCGCCGCGTTGCAGACTCATCTGCCTGAGTAAAAGCTTGAAAAACTTTCCCAATTTGCTCAGGACTCATCCCAATTCCAGTATCGCTGACTTTGAAAATAATCCATTCTTCCCCAGACATAATTTCCGATTCTTCTTGGTGATTATTGCGATGTCTGTATACCTCTAAATTAACGTAGCCGCCTTCAGTAAATTTGCTGGCATTACTTAATACACTAAACAAACATTGGTGAGTTTTGATGACATCACCATACATAGTCCCAATATCTTCTGGGCAGTTAACGGTTAAAATATTAGCCCTTTTTTCAGCCAAAGGTTGAAGAGTATTTACTACATCCTTAACTATAGTCTCAATATTAAATAATTCTAAATCTAGCTGTATCTGACCCGATTCTATATTCGACACATTCAAAATATTATTAACAAGTAACAACAAATGTTTGCCCGCACTATTTATTTTTTGTAAATCGGGGATAAAATTATCCAACTCAATCTCTAAAAATTCTTCAGCTAACATATCACTGTAACCGATAATCGCATTTAAAGGAGTGCGGAGTTCGTGGCTCATATTGGCTAAAAACAAGCTTTTAGCTTTGCTTGCCTCCTCAGCTTCAGTCCGAGCTTTTTGCGCTTCTTCATTTTTGGATTGCAAGTTAGTGAATAGTTTTTGTAACTCCCAAGCCATCTGATTAAAAGCCTTAGCTAAAATTCCTAATTCATCTTTACGGTTAATATTTACTCTTTGGTTCCATTCCCCATTGCACAAAGTTTCTGCTGCAACTGTCAGATGAGTAATTGGTTGAATAATGCGGCTAGTTAGTATCCATGTCAAACCGCCTACACCCAAAACGGCAATGATGGCAATCGCGATCGCTAATTTCAAAAATAACTTTTCATTTTCTAAAGCTTCGTGTTCTTGCTGCAAAATAATTACCCCCCAGCCTATGTCTAACTTTTTCCCATAGGATAGCCATTTTACACCTCGATCGTCAGTAAAAGAAAATGTGCCTGTTTGACCCTTTAATAAATTTTTGACTGCTGGATAGTTACTAAGGTTAGTTAGGTGATCTCCCGATACAAAATTGGGGTCAGGATGGGCTAGGACTGCACCATTTTCATCTACTAGGAAAGCAAAGCCTGTTTTCCCCAATCGTACTGCCCCAACTACGTGAGCCAGATCGCTAAGAAATGTGCCGATGATCGCTACTCCTTTTGTTTTAGCTCTTCCATTTATAGGAGTAGAAGATAATTTGTCTGATAGCACTAATTTTTGTACTTCATCAACTGAATCTTCTTGCGGCGAGTGAGTTGCTAAATCTAGAAGTTGTTTAGTTGTAAGATTGACAGTACCGTTATCGGGTAAACCAGGATAAGCTTTCTGAAATTGGGAGACTGCTTTGGCTGTTGGGCGATCGTAATTACCAGTAATTAAGCCTTTGTAGTAGTCAAGTGTTTTAAGTTGCTCCTGTAATTCTTTTACAGACAAACTTCTATTACCGGGATAAATATTAGTAAATTCTCGAATCGGTGTAGAGAAGATCATCGCAGGTTTCCCTGTGCTGTAAGAAATCACAGCTTGGCGGGTAATTTCATGACCGGCAATTGCATTTTTAAACCACTGGCGATGGCCTCGGTAAATGCGATCGAGTGGCTGACCATTGCCGCGAGAAATAACATAACCTTCTAAATTGTAAGTTTCCACAGCATATATGTGGTTGTAGGTGCGGTTAATAGCAGTAACTAGCGGCAATTGCTGGCTGACATCCATGCTGATCGTGTTGGGGTTGTGGCTGAGGCTGTATAAAATCCGAACATTCATTTGTTCCCACCGCGAGACACTTTCCGTCAAGACATCTGCTTTTAATTCAAGATGCTGTTTGGCTTGGGTGCGGATAATCTCGGCGGCGCGATCGCTAGCAAACCAGATAGCAACTAACATGGCAGGTACTACTCCCACCATTACGCCAACTGTCATTTGGAATCGCAAACTTACGAAAAATGATCCTTTCATCACAGCATTATTTGTTAAGAAACAAGATCGTTGGAGACATGGTGTTTACTCTAGGTTCCTTCATTTTTAATATCGATCTAAGTAGTTTTGTGAGAATATATACATATAATTGGATTTAGTTCTACCTAAAATCCCTATTCAGGATAAAAATAATCCATTGGTACTCCTTCCTGGAGTTGTGGAAATTTGCGGTTGATAGCTATTAGCTACACTTAGACCCTTTTTGCGCGTAAAGGCAAAAAGCAGCGACCTAAAGAGCTGTGACCTTTCCACTATGTCATAGGTTCGGGGATGGTGGCTATGATAATTTTACTGATGAGTGTTGCTATAGTTAGTACGATTGGATAGTATAGCTAGCGTCGGGCGGGTGCTGAAGCTCGTAAAATATTAAGATATTACAAAGCTTTTCCTAACTGCTAAGAAATGAGGCGAGCGAATTTGTTATAATCGCCAATACCGCTCATTTTCCGATGGTGGAAGATGCGCCAACTGAGGAAAAGCGAATCCGAGAGTTTTTGCTATCTATCTATAGCTTAGCTAAATCAGGAGACTTGCCCGCATGAAGGAGCTAGATCAGTATTATAAGGTTCTAGGGTTATTGCCAGGGGCTTCCCAAGAAGAAGTTAACCAGGCTTATAAGGATTTGGCGTTTATTTGGCATCCAGATCGTATCCCTAATGATAATCCCAGACTGCAACAAAAAGCTCAAGAAAAACTTAAGGAAATTAATCAAGCACGGGAAAAATTACGGGCAATTAAAGTCACTCCTGGATCGGCGCGATCGCCCAAGTCGAAAGAGTCGTCTCGCTATGCTCAATCTCAAGCACAATGGCGATCCCAATCTGAAGCGCAATCTCGCTATCAATCTTCTGCTCAAGCAAAATCCGAAGCGCACTCTAGCTATCAATCTTCTACTCAAGCAAAATCTCAAGCTCAATCTAGCTATCAATCTTCTGCTCAAGCAAAATCTCAAGCGCAATCTCCCTATCAATCTTCTACTCAAGCAAAATCTCAAGCGCAATCTCCCTATCAATCTCCTACTCAAGCAAAATCTCAAGCGCAATCTCCCTATCAATCTCCTACTCAAGCAAAATCTGCTGCTCAATCTTACTATCAATCTCCTGCTCAACCTCAAGCTCAATCTTACTATCAACCTCCTGCTCAATCTCCTGCTCAATCTTACTATCAATCCCCTCCTCAATCGCCATCCTATCCTACTTCTCCCCAGCCTAATCAAAACACAAGTCCCGATTTAAGCGGAGCAGACTTTAGGGGAGCTTCATTGAAAGAGAAGGATTTATCAGGTAGAAATTTAAGTAATGCTAACTTAAGTGATGCCGATTTGAGCGATGCTTTCCTGCATAATGTAAACCTCAAAGGAGCAAATTTGTACAAAGCAAATTTATTTAGAGCCAACCTTTTGTCAGCCTGCTTAACCAATGCCAATTTGAGAGAAACTAATTTAATTGGAGCAGATTTAAGCGGTGCAGATTTGAGTGGTGCTGACTTAACTGGAGCGAAAATTGGTTACGGCGATCGCATTCTAGTAAAACTGACGGGAACTAAGTTAACAGGAGCAATTTTACCAGACGGAAGAATTCATCAATAGAATTGCTAAGACGGTTAGGGGCTAGGGGCTAGGGGCTAAGGGCTAGGGGCTAGGGAAAGAAAGGAAAGAGAAGGGACTGAGAGGGTAGAGGCTAGGGGAGAACAACGAACAACGAACAACTAACAAAGAACAACTAACAACTAACAACTAACCCCCGATCAGAATATCATTACGATTTGCCGCACCCAAAGCAGGTCTAGCACCGTTAATGTGGGGCGTAATTGCAAAGGGTAAACTTGGTGCGAGTCCCCACTTGTTCACCAACTGCTGCAAGAACAAATCTTGTTCACTTCTCAATCCATCCCAATCACTACCGCGATTAACAATTGCGAACCAAACCAAACCCCGATCGCGCGTTGGTATAACTCCAGCCAAAGCAATCACACGATCTAAAGTCCCAGTTTTCGCAACAGTTCCTTTAGGAATATGGCGATGTTCCAATGTCCCTTTATCGCGTCCCGACACTGGAAATAGATCGGCAATTGTTAGATTAGTGCCGTACAAATAACGTTGAATTGCTTGTAGCATTGCACAGACAGCCCTGGGAGAAATCCGATTTTCTTCCCCTAATCCAGAACCATTAATCAATTGAACTTCTGACTGCGGAACCCCAGCCGCCCAAGCAGCTTGCTGCTGTACAACTTTCGCCCCGCCGACAACATCAGCCAGCATTTCCGCCATCTCATTATCGCTGTAGATATTCATTTGCTTAAGAATTTCCGCTAGCGGAAGCGATCGCCTTTTTAACAGCAAGCGGCCACTAGCCACAGATTTCTTAGCTACAACATTACCCGCGATCGCCACACGAGGTCGAGCAGTTCCCGGAGGCATCTTATAATACAAACCCTTAACTGCCGACGACCAAATTGTAGAATCGAGCCCCTCCCGCAATAACTCCCCCGCCACCATTGGATTCGAGTCGTAATTCATCCAAAACTTGCCCACAATCACCAAATTGCCAGCAACCCGATTAATCCCCATCTTATTCAGAGCATTACCAACAGCGATCGCCTCCTCCCAAACAAACAACGGATCGCCCCCACCCTCAACTACCAAATCCCCCCGTAAAACCCCATTCTTAATCGGCCCAGTAGCACTCAGCCGCGTTTCAAACTGATAATTCGCCCCCCAAGTTTGCAGCGAAGCCAAAGAAGTCGCAATCTTCGTCAGTGAAGCCCCAGGCACCGGCACAGTCCCCTCATTACTCACCAGAGGTCTAATTCCCGACTGCATCCACACCCCCTGAGAACCCTCAAGCATCCCCTTTGCCGATAACTGCTGTAAGTATCCCTGTACCGCCGCTGCTGTAGCTCCATCAGGATTGACCAAAGGCGACTGGCTAACATCGCCACCAGCCAAAACCAAGCCAGATAGCCCCCCTTCCCAAGCCAGCACCGCAGCAGCATTCAGCCCAACTTTTTGTAGGCCCGCCGCTTCCAGCCATAAAGAAATTATCCCAGAACTCAATAATTCCAACATTTTTAACTCCTATAGCACTTACACAGTCTTAAAGAGGATACGGAGCGAGGAAGATGGGGAGGATGGGGAAGATGGGGAGGATGGGGAAGATGGGGAGGATGGGGAGGATGGGGAGGATGGGGAGATAAATCCTCCCCATCCGACCGCGCTCCTCTGCTCCTCTGCTCCTCTGCTCCTCTGCTCCTCTGCTCCTCTGCTCCTCTGCTCCCCTGCTCCCCCGCTCCCCCGCTCCCCCGCTCCCCCTCGCCTCCCCCGCTCCCCTCGCTCCCCCGCCCCCGCTCCCCCGCCCCCCCGCTCCCCCATCTTCCCTTTAGAACCCATCGCAAATACAGAATTCCTAGTTATGACTTGTGTATCCAGACTTCCTGGTAGAATTTTTAAGGTTTCTCATACTTTGGTCAATGGGATCGAATCGCGCAAGGATTGCAATAGACGCTATGGGTGGGGATCACGCCCCCGCTGAAATTGTTGCGGGAGCGCTGAAGGCACAGGAAAAATTAGGGGTGGAAATTTTGCTCGTGGGCGACCCAGAGCAAATCGAAGCCTCGCTCAAGCAACATCATGCCTCACCTCACCCAGAAATCGTTCCCTCTGAGGGGACGGTAGAAATGCACGAAGAGCCTTTAAGCGCCTTAAAACGCAAACCCAAGGCTTCAATTAACGTGGCAATGGACTTAGTAAAACAGCAACGAGCCGACGCTGTGGTGTCAGCCGGTCACTCAGGAGCCGCGATGGCCGCAGCCCTGCTGCGGTTGGGCCGACTCCCTGGCATTGACCGCCCTGCGATCGGCGCTGTTTTGCCCACAATGGTATCCAGCAGACCGGTACTCATCCTCGATGTCGGTGCTAATGTAGACTGTCGCCCTAAGTATTTAGAGCAGTTTGCCGTCATGGGAACGATTTACAGCCAGTACGTACTCGGAGTTACCGAGCCCAAAGTCGGACTTCTCAACATTGGGGAAGAACCTTCTAAAGGAAACGACCAGGCGGTACGCACCCACCAGATGTTAGTTGATAATCCTCAGATTCCTTTTATTGGAAATGCTGAAGGTCGTGACGTACTTTCTGGTAACTTTGATGTGATCGTTTGCGATGGGTTTGTGGGTAATGTCTTATTGAAGTTTGCAGAGGCAGTAGGCGAAATTGTCCTGCAAATGTTTAAAGAGGAATTGTCCTCTGGGATCGAAAACAAAATTGCTGCCAAGATGTTGCAACCAAGTCTGAAGCGGTTTAAGCAGCGGGTAGACCACGTTGAACATGGAGGTGGTTTGCTTTTGGGTGTGGCTGGAGTTTGCATTATCAGTCATGGCTCATCTCAAGCAAATTCCATCAGCAATGCCATTCGTCTGGCAAAAGAAGCGATTGATAACCAAGTGCTAGAGCGCATTCAGTCGCAATATCAGAAAAGCGGTCAGGAACAAGAAGCTAGAAGTTAGAGGAAGTTTGCAGGAATTAAAAATTGAAAAGGTAAAATCAAAAAGCTGTATTACTTATTATTAATAGTAGTTTCAGCTAATCAAAGCAACCTTTTTAATTTTTAATTTTTAATTTCTCCAACTGGTAGCTAATTATTGGGAGAGGAAAGTTGCAGCAATCAGGGATAGGTATTGCCTTGACAGGGAGCGGCTCTTGTACGCCGCAAGTTACCCTAGATAATGATGGACTCAGTCAGATCGTGGAAACATCTGACGAGTGGATTAGTTCGAGAACGGGGATTCGCCAAAGACGACTGGCGGATGCTGAGACTTCTGTGTGCGCGATCGCAGTCGAGGCATCCAAACAGGCGATCGAAATGGCACAAATAGCACCAACAGATATCGACTTGATTATTTTAGCCACCTCAAGTGCTGACGATTTATTCGGCACTGCTAGCCAAATTCAAGTTCAGTTAGGCGCAACCAAAGCTGTAGCTTTTGATTTGACAGCCGCTTGTTCTGGCTTTGTTTTCGGGTTAGTAACCGCCGCGCAATTCATTCGCACTGGGGCGTATCAAAATGTCTTATTAATTGGCGCTGATATTCTCTCCCGCTGGGTAAATTGGTCAGATCGAGGCACTTGTGTTTTATTTGGCGATGGTGCGGGTGCAGTCATAATGCAAGCCAACGATCGCGATCGCCTTTTAGGATTTGAAATTCGCAGCGATGGCACCCAAAATGCCTGTCTCAACCTAGCTTACCGCCCCCAACCCAAAGAATTAGTTCCAGGCGTTACCATCGGTCAAGGCGCTTATCAACCTATCACCATGAACGGTCAAGAAGTCTATCGCTTTGCCGTCAAAAAAGTCCCCGAAGTTATTGAAAAAGCCCTCTTCCGCTCAAACATCAGTGTAGAGGAAATTGACTGGCTCCTGCTACACCAAGCTAATCAACGAATTCTCGACGCAGTAGCTCAGAGGTTAAAAATCCCCCCACAAAAAGTAATCAGCAATCTCGCTAATTACGGCAACACCTCAGCAGCTTCAATTCCCTTAGCTTTAGATGAAGCTTTGCGACAAGGTAAAATTAAACCAGGCGACGCGATCGCCGCTGCTGGTTTTGGTGCAGGATTGACCTGGGGAGCAGCAATTTTTCAATGGGGGCGTTAAACGGCTAACAGTCAGTTATTACAAAAGGGAGATCGGAACTAATGAAAGAAAATTACATAAAAAGAAAACGGATTTAACAACTATAACGAATTTGACAAATTACCAGTTAACAGTTAACAGTTAACAGTTAACAATTACCAATTACCAATTACCAATTACCAATTAGCAAAAAAATGACTAAAACAGCATGGGTATTTCCCGGTCAAGGTTCTCAGGCAGTTGGAATGGGTGTAGATTTGTTAGAACTGCCAGGAGCAAAAGCCAAATTTAGCCTCGCAGAACAGATTTTAGGATGGTCTGTCCCCCAACTCTGCCAAGGTGATGAAGAGAAACTTTCTCGCACCCTTTATACTCAACCTTGCCTTTACGTTGTCGAAAGTATTTTAGCAGACTTAATGCGTCAAAAAGGCCATTACCCCGCTGTAGTTGCAGGTCACAGTCTAGGAGAATACACCGCTCTTTATGCCGCAGGTGTATTTGACTTTGAGACAGGATTGCGCCTAGTTAAACGTCGCTCCGAACTCATGGAAAGCGCCTCCGGCGGTCAAATGGTAGCCTTAATGGGATTTGACCGTCAACAACTTGAATTACAAATTCAATATAGCCAAGACGTAGTGTTAGCAAATGACAACAGCGACGGACAAGTAGTAATTTCTGGAAAACCTGCGGCAGTTGAGGGACTTTTAGCAAAGATAAAGGTAAAACGCGCCGTTAAATTAAACGTTTCAGGCGCATTTCACTCACCTTTGATGGCATCAGCAGCGGCAGAATTTCAACAAGTTTTAAAGTCTACAAGATTTTCAGATGCCAAAGTATTTGTACTCTCAAATGCTGAACCAGCACCGACTACAAATGCAGCTACTTTGAAGCAGCGTTTAACTCAACAGATGACCAAGGGTGTGCGGTGGCGCGAAATCTGTTTGCAATTACCCCAAGAGGGTGTTGAAAAAGTGATAGAAATCGGCCCCGGCAAAGTGCTGACAGGTTTAATTAAACGCAATTCTCCTGATTTAGAGTTAGAAAATGTCAGCACTGCCGCTCAAGTACCGAATTAATTTTTAGTTAACTATCCTTTAACCTTTTGTCGGGTGGGCGCTCATAATTATTCGTAATAATACTTACGGATTTAAATCAGAGCGCCCACCTTACTTTCTACATTGCTACCTTCCAAAATCCTGTAGTACACTGGGTGTAAAAATAAAATTCACCAAGCCCTTATGAAAAAAGTAATTTACTGGTTGATGGGCGAAAAGGCAGGCAGAGCAATAGTCGGTACTTGGAATTGGCTGTGGGGAATACCAGTGGAATCTGGAGGCCAGGTAGCAGTAGAGGTAGCCGAGCAATCTCTACGCTCAATGCAGGAATCAGTGCAAAAACTGGCAGCAGCAGTCGCTACTCAAGTCGCAGCTTACCAGAGGGCCAAGCAGAAATATGAAGCAAAAATTAAGGACTTACAGACTTTCGAGCGCCAAGCAATGACGGCTCAACGCAACGGTAACGAAGATGCGGCGCGTTTGGCAATGTCGAAGGTAATTCAAATCGAGCAAATTTTGCCGCAGTTAGAAGAACAGGTAAAACAGGCCGAAAATTACGTGAATGCTTCCAAAGACAAATTAAACCGCGAACGGCAAAAGCTGGAAGCTTACAAAATGGATATGCAGAATATGAAAGATATGGCTGAAATTAACGCAGCTTTGGGACAAATTGCTAAGGTTAACAATGACCTTAGCATCGATTCTGCCCGCTCCCAATTCGAGCAAGCTAAAAGTGCTGTCCAGCGTCGCAATCTCAAAGAACACGCCTTCGCAGAACTATCAGAAAATCCCCAAGAAAAGCTCCAGGCAGATTTAGAAAAAATGACCGCAGACGACGAAGTTTCCCGCCGCCTGCAAATGTTGGATAGCACTAAAAAACAACTTCCCGAATAAGGAGAATTTATGGCGAAAAGTAGCGGCCCTCCTCCAATTGTTTTTATTCTCATCTTTCTAGCTCTTGCGGCTGCTGGTTATTGGTTCTTCTTAAGACAGCCAGCAGTAGAGACGAATCCCAGTGCTAATATAACTGGAACTACTCCACCACCACCGCCACCGCCGCCACCTACTGCACCAATAGCAGGCGGGTCACAACCTTCTATTGCCTTTGCCGTTCCTGCTTCTGTACCTGCGGGCACTGCGTTGAAGATTGATGGTTCTACTAGCATGGTAACAATTAATCAAAACCTCAAGAATGGCTTTCAGGTGAAGTTTCCGGGGACTAATGTTAATACTAGCGCTAGTGGTTCTAATAAGGGAATTGCTGATGTAGCGGCTGGGAAGGCTGATATAGCAGCCTTATCCCGACCTTTGACATCTCAAGAACAGAGTCAGGGTTTAGTTGCAGTCACAATTGCAGCGGATCAAATTGCTGTAGTTGTTGGTAAGAATAATCCGTTTACTGGTGGGTTAACGTCTGCTCAAGTTCAGGGAATTTTTACCGGAAAAATTAATAATTGGTCTAGCGTTGGAGGTGCAGCCATTCCCATTCAGGTAGTTAATCGACCGCCTGTTAGTGGTACTCATCAATCCTTTAAGGAACTGGTGCTCAAAGGTAGTGAATTTGGCACTACTCCTAATATTAAGACTATGCCATCGGATACTACAACTTTGCTGTTGCGAGAGTTAGGAAATAATGGAATTGCTTATGCTACCTATGCTCAAGTTGCTAATCAGCAAACTGTTCGGGTTATACCTATTGATGGTGTAGCTCCTGGTACTGCTAATTATCCCTTTCAGCGACAGTTATTTTATGTTTACAAGAATCCTCCTAATCCAGCGGTTCAAGCCTTTTTAGGTTATGCGACTTCTCCTGAAGGTAGACAGGCAATGTTGGCGGTAAATTGATTCACGATTTATGAGTTAACGGATGCGTTTCACCTGGGATGAAAATAAGCGACAATTAAATTTGGGCAAACACGGATTTGATTTTGTGGATGCTTCCCAGGTCTTCGAGGGTGCAACATTCACGTTTGAAGATAATCGTTATACTTATGGGGAGCAGCGATTCATTACACTGGGACTGTTAGGCGGGCGTGTGGTGGTGCTTGCCCATACGGAAGTTGGGGATGAAATTCGTGTCATTTCAATGAGGGAGGGAACTAAACGTGAGCAAATCATTTTCTTCCAAAGCCTCTCAAACTAATTGGGAGCGAATTGATACTATCCAAGATGAGGATATTGACCTTTCTGACATCCCAGAAGTGACGGAAGAACAGATGAGGAATGCGGTACTACGGGTTGGCGGAAAACCTGTTGAACGAGGTCAGCGGCGGGTAGATATTCTCCTAGATGCTTTCATCGTGGAATACTTCGAGGGAAAGGCAGGTAAGCAGGGATATCAAGCGCTGATTAATCAGGCGTTGGCAGAGTATATTCATAACCATGACCCTTGAGAATCTTTTGAACTAGGAGTAATAAATTTAGCCGTAAATTGCCTAGTAATCATTGTATTCCCAGTCAAATCTGTGGAATGTTAGTTTAACCTGGTAGGCTAATATAAGCTGTTATTTAAAGATGGTGTTTGGTGAGTAAAAGCCGCGAACCGATTGAGAGTTTAATGCTCTACCACTTGTTCAAGTGGTCAGTTGTTAGTCCCATGCTGCACGTTTATTTTCGGGGTCGCATCTATGGTGCTGAAAATGTGCCTCAGCAGGGGCCGCTGGTGGTAGTCAGCAATCATGCTAGTGACTTTGACCCCCCGATTCTCTCTTCTTGCATGAAGCGGCCTGTGGCTTTTATGGCGAAGGAGGAGTTATTTGAGATTCCAATTTTGAAAAAAGCTATTTTACTATATGGTGCTTATCCTGTCAAGAGGGGAATGGCAGATCGCAGTGCTATTCGCTCGGCTTTGAGCTATTTAGAGCAGGGATGGGCGACAGGAGTATTTTTGCAAGGAACTCGGACTGCTGATGGTAGGATTACGGAACCGAAGCTGGGGGCGGCTTTGATTGCGGCTAAGGCGAAGGTTCCGCTGTTGCCGGTATCTTTATGGGGTACGAGCGAAATTAGCCGTAAGGGTTCTCCTGTGCCGCGCTCTGTGCCTCTGACGGTGCGGATTGGTGAGGTAATTGATGCGCCTGGTTCTAGCGATCGCGAAGAATTAGAAGCTATTACCCAAAGATGTGCTACCGAGATCAATGCTATGCACGATTTAGGGAGATAATTGGTAATTGGTAATTGGTAATTGGTAATTGGTAATGGCTAATTGCTAATTGGTAATTGCTAATCACTATGATTTATGAAGACAGCAAACAACTAACAACTAACAACCAACAACTAACAACCAACAACCAACAACCAACAACTAACAACTAACAACTAACAACTAACGAATAATGGAAAATTTGAACACACAGTTAGCAGACAATTTGGATGAGGCAAATTGGGAGTGGCTGATGCCTCACGTTGAGCGCGATGTTTTGGTGATCGTTGTACCTGAATTAGATTTGCTGGAAGTTGGAGAAGCGATCGCTTCTGATAATGTAAATTTTGTGCAGCGTTGGATTAGCGAACAACAGATGACTAAACCATCACCGGAGCAGATAGCTGAATGGAATGAAAACCGGGCTAAAAAATTCAATGCTTTGATTGTATCCCCTTATGTGTTAATTCAAGAACAAACCAATTAGCGATTAGCCATTAGCCATTAGCCATTACCAATTACCAATTACCAATTACCGATTACCGATTACCAATTTTTAATTGCCCAAGGCTAGCTCCTGTATAACCAGTAGTTAACCAAACAATAGCTCTAACACCATCTCTAACTACTTTTTCAATTGGTTCTGGGGCTCGTCCAGAGGGAACGGGGATCGCCTTAAAACTAATACCTCTACTACCTAAAACTATCTCCCCAATAATCCGAGCTCGCCTCATGTGGTCGTCAGAAGTAATCAAATAAACACTTTGAATGCCTTGAGCTTTTAACTCATCCACTAGGGTTGTAAAATTAGTCACCGTATCCACAGCTCGGTAATCTAGATGTAAACGCTCTGGATCGATCCCGGCCTCCGCAAATACCCATTCTGCATATTCTGGATTGCTCCCAGAAGATACCCAGATAGGCAATTGAGGATGTTCGCGGGCAAATTTGGCTGCAAACACCTCTCGCTCCGCAGCGCCCCCTAGTACAAATAAAGCCTGGGGTTGCTCCCAATAACTTTTGATTTGATTAAACCCAAACCAACACACAATCAAAAGCACCATCAGAAACCAACTTTTACTAGAAGTTTTAGAACTTCGATAACGTCGCCTGCTTAAACCAATATTCAACCGCATTATATGTACAAAAACTCTGGCTAGCTGACAGAGGAGCCTTGATATAACATCCGACAGGCATACCCTACCAACAGGAATCAAAAATTAAAAATGAAGGGTATTCATTTTTAATTTTTAATTTTTAATTCTTAATTATTTAACGGGACTGGCCGGATTTGAACCGGCGACCTAGCGCTTCAGATTTGTGTGAGTTTCCCCACTCTCTGGACTATTCCTTCACCGTAGACTTGTAGCCTTTAGGTGGTGGCCGTATGTTTAAGGAGATTTGTTTAAGCTCCTTAAAGCCAGTCTCTGCACCTTCTTTACCCGTTGTTGGGTAAAGCTTGGCTCAAGATTACCATATCTGCTGTCAGACTTAGGCTTCCTTGAGTTTGACCACATTCACTCCCGGAGTTTCCTCGCAGGGTGCCCGATTTTTCAGGAGGCGCTTGCTCTATCCATCTGAGCCACAGCCCCAAATACGAAATCGTTATGATGATAGCATTGCTAACTCGATATTTACGTATTTACGATCGCAATTTTTTCAGGATTGAGACAAAATTGTTCGTAACGCCGCCCTTGCTAGGGGAAGAAGGGGCTAGGGGCTAGGGGCTAGGGGCTAGGGGAAGGGGCTAGGGGCTAGGGGCTAGGGGCTAGGGAAGAAGGGAATATAGGGAATATAGGGAATATAGGGAATAAGGGAATAAGGGAATAAGGGAATAAGGGAATAAGGGAATAAGGGAATAGAATCAGCGGGTTCCAGCAATCGTAGGCGTAGCCAGCCGGAGGCATCGTGTCTTAATTGCCTTGGTGAATGCTATAATTACTCCCTCTGGGCGGCGTTACGGTTGATATGCGATCGCTAATTTCTCAATTTCTACTGGTGTCAACTGCTTAACATTGCTGAAAACCATTGCTGCACCTGCATTTATCAAAGTAGTAGTGTAGGATTCGCGGCGTTCTTGAGTCTGCTGAACGTGAGGGGGCAAAATTCCTACGCCAACCCAAACCCTAGACGGCTGAAGTTTTCGGGCTTTTTCAACTGTGTACATATCAGCAACGGTGTCACCGACATAAATCACTGGGGTAGATTCATCTATTCCCTGCTGACTTTGCAGTTGCTCAACTGTTGCGAATAGTCCAGTCGGGTCTGGTTTGCCGGGTGCATCTTCCATCGCCACAAGCACTGGTGAGGTTAAGCCGAGTTTACCTTGTAAGACATAAAGGGCTTCATCTCGCATCGCGCCGCTGAAAAATCCCCAAGCGATCGCCCCTTGAGTTAGACTTTCCAGGTAGGCTGGCTGTAGCAGCAAAGGTTCAGAACAGATATAACCCGTCCAGTTTTCGGGGTTTGTCCCTCGGTAGCGACTTTGGAAAAAGGCGATTAAGGCATCTCGGTCTAAATCAAGGTGCGATCGCAACTGACTTTTACTCTCGAAGTAGCGGTAAACTAACTCTTGGGAAGCATCCCAGTCGTTATTCCACAGACCCTCAGACTTGAGGCTGTCGATATCCTCAGAAGTGGGACGATAGGCGGATGAGGTGAAATGCTCAACTGTATCTGCGATCGCGCGTCGATACGATCCCCCCACGTCACGCACTACTCCATCAATATCAAACACAACAATAACTTTTTGATTTGGCATCGATCCTTAAGCTCTGATAAAATTTAAATTTTGCATCTCTAATCTGCTAAAATTGTGGTACAATTAGCGATTGTATTAATTTTTTAACATGGCTAAGTCTACCCCGGAAGTTGGTTTGTCCAAGTTCATCTTAAAGGTTCTCTGGTTAGAAGAGAACGTGGCACTCGCCGTTGACCAAGTTGTAGGCAAAGGTACTAGCCCTTTGACAGCTTACTTTTTCTGGCCCCGCAAAGATGCCTGGGAAGAGCTAAAAAACGAACTAGAAGCCAAACACTGGATCGCCGACAACGATCGCGTAGAAATCCTCAATAAAGCTACAGAAGTCATCAACTACTGGCAAGAAGAAGGCAGACGGCGGCCAATGGCAGAAGCTCAAGGAAGATTTCCCGAAGTGACTTTTACAGGCAGTAACTAAGTGGTTAACTGTTAACTGTTAACTGTTAACCGTTAACCGTTAACTGTTAACTCTTAACTCTAAGGATTTTATGAGTAATAACGGCACAGTCGAAAGCAATATTAACTCTCGGAGAAACTGTATCGATCGGCTCAAAAACTGTAAGTTTTATGGGCAGTGAAAATACAATTGACAACAGCGAATACTTGCCGCTGATAACTAATTCCGATGTCCTAAAACAGGCTATCCTCTACAAAGTTAATACTCGCGTTATTGCTCGTGGCGAGGTAATTTTCCCTTGCATACCGGGGATGCTTGAGGATTATCTTAAGTGGATAGACCAATTATTTCACGCTCTCGGTCGCCCACTGCCTCCAGAAAAACAAACAGAATTGCGCCAGCTTATAGCAAGTAAATTAGCTACTGGGTTTAGCGTTTCCACTGCTTCCATGCTAATTCTCCAATACGAGTCAGTTCAGCCTCCTCAAACTGGTTTAGCTTGTAAATTAGTAATTGCTAGCTCCACAATGGGAGACCAGTATAAGACATGGGTAGAGACGAGAGAACCACCTCTTTTTGGCTCTCATCCAGATGCTAAATTGATGGCAATTGCTGCTAAATTAGGCGATCCTCGTAAAGTAAGGATTTTGGATGTAGGAGCAGGAACAGGGCGTAATACACTGCCCTTAGCGAGACTGGGCCACCCTGTGGATGCGATCGAGTTAACTGCGGGTTTTGTCGAACAGTTGCGAGTTGCAGTCGAGTCAGAAAAGTTGCCTGTGAATGTGACTTTGGGGGACGTGCTCGATCCGTTAGTGCGGATGCGTCCGGCTAATTACCAAATTGCGATCGCGGCTGAACTAATTTCTCATTTTCGAGAATCCGATCAAGTCCGGCTATTTCTCGCTAAAATGTGCGATTTTCTATGTTCTGGCGGCTTATTGCTATTTAGTGTCTTTTTAACCGCCGATGGGTACGAACCCGATTCCCTAGTGCGAGAAGTGGCGCAAATGTCATGGTCTACCCTCTTTACCCCCAAAGAATTAGCAGCAGCAATGGAAGGACTGCCGCTAGTACAAATCTCCAATGAGTTAGTGTTTGAATACGAACGCCACAACTTGCCATCAGGGGCGTGGCCTCCTACGCCCTGGTTTTCTAGTTGGGCAACTGGCAGAGATGTATTTCCAATGGCAAATGCCCGTCCGCCAATGGAATTACGCTGGATTTTGTGTCGGCGGCTTTAAAAAGTTTTGAGTTTTGAGTTTTGACTTAGGTAATACTTTAAAACGATAGCCATGATTAACACTGTGAAAACTTCCTACACTAATGAATAGATCAAAGTTAGGAGTTTTGAGTTTTGAGTTTTGACTTAGGTAATACTTGGAAACGATGGCCATGATTAACACTGTGAAAACTTCCTACACTAACGAACAGATTGCGGTTTGGCTGCGCGGCTTACTAACCATTGCTTGGGCTGATGGTAATTTTGATGAGGGAGAACAAGATTTGATTGCTTCCTTAACTCAAGCTGAATTTGCAGACGAGGCATCAGTTGATGCGATTTTTGAACCCATATCGCCACAGGAATTAGTGGCTGTTTTAGGGCAAGACAGGGTGACTGCTGAGAATTTCTTGAGGACAGCAGTAATGGTGGCTCTAGCAGACGGTATATATTCTTTCTGCGAAGATGAATTGCTGCATGAGCTTTGCGATGCTTTTGGGGTGAAGGTGGATGCGATCGCAGCTTTGCGACACACTATAGAGGATACGAATAATGCTGCTGCATCAGAGGAAGAGCGTGCATTTAAGGCGGCACGCGATCGCAGCCCCCACAGAGATGTCTTGCAACCTGTTAGAGTATGGCTGGATGGCTGGGAAATCCACGATCCCAGTTTGGCTCATTTTGTCTGCAAAATGATTCCGCCCCAGTGCCCTTTTGAGCGAGACATCACTCTATTTGGCCGCAAGCTAGTTCACATTCCCCCAATGTGTAAACTAAATCCTCTCTACGATCAATTAGTAGGTTTGCGCTTCCGAGCTCTCTCTTATTTGGCAGATGACTGTAAGGAGGATATTTCGGAATACTGCTAATTGGTAATTGGTAATTGGTAATTGGTAATTGGTAATAAATCGCTCGGCGGTTTAAACCGCTACTATACAAACAAAGTCCGCCTGCGCGGACTAGGAAATAAGGGGGATATTTAAGCCAGATTTGCGATCGGGAGAAGGAAGAAGGCAGCTATGCTAAAGATAAAAAGTAGAAAAATTCAGAGTAAATTTGTCAATATTACGAATACCTCGGTCAGCATGAGTTTTTCTTCCTACCTAAATTCTTTTTCATAAATTCTTCCCAATCTTTTAGATAACTAAATCCTTGTTCCTTCTTATCAAAGATGGGTTTCACTTACACTTCAACATCCTAACTTTTACTCCCAATCACCAATTACCCATTACCCATTACCCATTACCTATTACCTATTACCCATTACCTATTACCAGTTAACAGTTAACAGTTAACAGTTAACAATTACCAATTACCAATTACCAAATTATGCAATTCATAGATCAGGCAGAAATTCAAGTCGTAGCTGGCAAAGGCGGCGACGGCATGGTAGCATTTCGGCGGGAGAAATACGTCCCAGCCGGCGGGCCTTCCGGCGGCAATGGTGGCAAAGGCGGTTCTGTAAATATGGTAGCAGTAGAACGCCTACAAACACTCCTAGATTTTAGATACGCCCGCATTTTTAAAGGAGAAGATGGCAAACGCGGCGGGCCAAAAAATATGACAGGAGCTCAGGGAAGCGAACGCACTATTGAGGTTCCTTGTGGCACAGTTGTATATGATGCGGAAACTAACGAACTTCTGGGAGATTTAATTAAACCTGGTCAAACTCTTTGTGTTGCTCAAGGAGGTAAAGGTGGATTGGGAAATAAATGTTTTTTGACCAATTCTAACCGCGCTCCCGATTATGCTATGCCGGGAAAAGATGGTGAAGTACGGATGTTACGGCTAGAGTTAAAACTATTAGCTGAAGTGGGAATTATTGGTTTACCAAATGCGGGAAAATCTACGCTAATTTCTGCTTTATCTGCTGCCAGACCAAAAATAGCAGATTACCCATTTACAACTTTAGTACCGAATTTAGGAGTAGTAAGAAAGCCAACTGGTGACGGCACAGTTTTTGCTGATATTCCAGGGTTAATTGAGGGAGCACACGCGGGTGCAGGTCTTGGCCATGACTTTTTACGCCATATTGAACGCACTCGTTTATTGCTGCATTTGATTGATATTACTGATGAAAATCCGGTTGCCAATTATCTAACTATTCAGGAAGAATTAAAGGCTTACGGGCGAGGTTTGGCGGATAGACAACTAATTTTAGCAGTCAATAAAGTGGATGCGATTGATACTGAAAGTGAGGAAATTCATAGTCTAATTAGCAGACTAGGTGAACTAGCAAAAGCTCCAGTTTTATTGATTTCTGCTGTTAGCCGCGTTGGTTTAGAAGAGTTAATGCAAGAAGTATGGGGTAAACTTGATGAGATGAATGAGAAGGAACGCGAAGAACGCCAGTCTGCGGAGTTAGTAATTCCCCTAAAATAGATTAAGAATTACACAAAAAGAACTTGTTTTTGTCGTGTAATGAAGCAATCCCAAAACCTTGTTACATCGTTACAATACCTAAGTCCTGTAGATTAAAAGGATTAAGCGTGTCAGGTATAAAGTCTCAAGTAAAAATGCCTTTACTAGATGCCTTACGAGATTGTACAAATAAGTCCAATGCACCATTTTATGCACCTGGACATAAGCTGGGGGTAGGCATATCAAAACCCCTTTCGGACTTGTTAGGAATAGCGGTATTTAGAGCAGATTTGCCGGAGTTACCAGAGTTAGATAACCTATTTGCTCCCGAAGGTGTAATTTTAGAAGCGCAACAGTTAGCTGCTGAGGCATTTGGTGCAGAATTTACTTGGTTTTTAACCAACGGTTCAACTTGCGGAATAGTAGCTGCAATTTTGGCTACTTGCAGTCAGGGAGACAAGATTATTTTACCTCGAAATATCCATCAATCGGCTATTTCAGGTTTAATTCTTTCTGGTGCAATTCCAATTTTTGTTAATCCTGAATATGATGCTAATTGGGATATAGCTAACTGTATTACACCGAAAAATTTAGCAATTGCTTTAGAACAACATCCCGATGCTAAAGCGGTGATGGTAGTTTATCCAACTTATCACGGCGTATGTGGAAATTTAGAGGAGATCGCGCAACTTACACATCAATATCATATTCCTTTATTAGTAGATGAAGCGCACGGCGCACATTTTAATTTTCATCCAGATTTACCAAGAACTGCCTTAAGTTGTGGTGCAGATTTAACGGTACAATCTACTCATAAAGTTCTGGGTGCGATGACTCAGGCTTCTATGTTGCACGTTCAGGGAAATTATATTAATATCTCTAGACTAAATAGAGCCTTACAATTGGTTCAATCTACCAGTCCTAGTTATCTACTTTTAGCATCTTTAGATGCAGCTCGTCAGCAAATGGCACTGCATGGAGAAGAGTTAATGACGCGAACTTTAATGTTAGCTGAGACAGCGCGATCGCGCCTTAGTGAAATTCCAGGATTATCAGTTTTAGAACTTTTAAATACTCCTGGTTTTGTTAGCTTAGATTCAACTAGATTAACTGTTAAAATCTCAGATTTAGGATTGAGTGGCTTTGCAGTTGATGAAATTCTCAATGAAGAATTAGGTGTGACTGCTGAATTACCAATGTTAAAGCATTTAACATTTATTATCAGTCTGGGAAATACAGAGTCAGATATCGATCGTTTAATTGAAGCTTTTATGACTATTTCCCACCGAAATTTAAGCAGGAAAAATGTAAAAAGAAACGACAATCAACTAGAAAAATCTCCCCATCTCCCCCTCTCCCCATCTCCTCCTCTCCCTCTCTCCCCCTCTCCCCATCTCCTCTCCCCGCGCGACGCTTTCTTTGCAACGGCGGAGGTGGTATTAGTAGATAGGGCTTGCGATCGCATCAGTGCTGAGCTCATCTGTCCCTATCCCCCTGGAATCCCAATTTTGATTCCCGGTGAAATCATCACCCAGGAAGCGGTAGAATATCTACAAGAAGTCTTGATTTTGGGTGGATGTATAACAGGATGCAGCGATCCAACCCTCAAAACGTTTAAGGTAGTAAAAGATTAATTATTAATATTTCTACACTATCAAAGTGATAGAATTATTCACAAAAATCTATAGCACCCCTAGCATTACTCTTGATTTTCTTAAAGAGAGTGTCTTTATGAGTTAGATAGTTCTTCTATATTCTTCCCTAGCCCCTAACCCCTTTTTCTATATTTATCCCTAACCCCTAACCTCTAACCCCTTCTTTCCCTAGTCCCTAGCCCCTAGCCCCTAGCCCCTTCTTATTATGCTTTGGCCCTATGTTACCCCCGGTATTTCTGATGATTTATTTGAGCGTTTACCCGGCATTCCGATGAGTAAGCGAGAAAGTAGATTGCTGTTAATTTCCCATTTACGTCTGCAAGCAGACTCGGTGGTTTGGGACATTGGCGCGGGGACTGGAACGATCGCAGTTGAAACAGGTTTATTATGCCCTAAAGGTCAAATTATTGCCATAGAACGCGATGAGGAAGTAGCGAGTTTGATTCGCAGAAATTGCGATCGCTTTGAGCTCAAAAACGTAGAAGTAATAGAAGGTAGTGCCCCAGAATGCCTTAAAGATTTGCCCTCTCGCCCTCACCGAGTTTGTATTGAGGGAGGTAGGCCACTTAAAGTCATTCTCCAAGAAGTTTGGCGGTATTTGCAACCCCAAGGTCGAGTTGTTGCTACTGCGGGAAATTTAGAGAGTTTGTATGCTCTTTCTGAAGGGTTTGCAGAGTTACAAGTTCGCAATATTGAGGTGGTGCAGTCGGCGGTTAATCGTTTGGAAACGCGGGGGATTCATCAAACTTTTGCGGCTGTAGATCCCATTTTTATTCTAAGTGGGGAAAAGTTGGATTAGATGCGCGATCGTGTAGAGATGGGTTTGCGATCGCAGACAATCTCTTTATTCTCACTTAATTGGGCTGGTGACACTACCTTGGGGCTCTGCGCCAGCCTGCTGCTACCGCTTCTGATTCAGAGCAGAACCACTTTTCTCCTTTTGCAGAATCAATGATTGTTCCATCGTAGTCCTCCATCCCTGGAACGTGATAAAACTTATTCCCTGTGGAAATCGAGATGTTACCTTTGATAACACAGTTTGGTTTTATAATTGATGTAATTGGCATAGGGGAACGACTAGGGAGCGACTGCATCTGAAAAAGCCCAATGGTAACTATAACCCCAACGCCAATAGTAGTTTCGAGCAACCCACCTTTCTTTCTTTTCCGTTTAGCTGGCGAAGTCTTGATTTTCTGTGTAGTTGAAGATTGAGAAATAACGCCTTGAATTGAAGCATCAGAAGCGCAAAATTTTCCATCCGTTCCCCTTGTCAATTTATAGAAAATTGTGTCTCCAATTTTTGGGCGGCGACCCTTTGTTTTTACGGCACTGATATGCAAAAATACTTCTCTACCACCTGCGCTAGGTTTAATAAATCCGAAGCCCCTATCATCATTCCACTTTATCAATTGCCCCTTCGTCAAATCAAATTTCATGGAGAACCTCACCGCTGACCGACATTTATTAAATAACAGCCACATTAGATAGTAGACTTTACTGGATACAACTTTTGTTTGTCAAGCTTTACTCCTCAGACTCAATTTTAGCTTTCCAAGCTTTAAGCTTAGCGCGAATTGCTTATTGCTCAGCTTTTGGAGGCATTGCTGCAATTTGGGCAAAACGTTCGTGGTTACGATCTTCCCAGTATTGCTGAATTTCTTCTGCTTGCTGTAAAACAATTTGATATTCTGCTTCGACTTCAAACGGTTGTCATGTCTATCGCCTCCTAGAAATTATCTCCATATTACCTCAAGATCAAAATAGAGTTGCAACACTCTTGGTATTAAGAGCGATCGATAATTTCTTATTTTGTTAAAAACTGCTGTAAACTGGAAACAAACCAAATCATAAAAGCTAGAACTGATGTCCTCCCCACCAAGTCAGCCGAATGAAATTGAGTTGATTGTTCAAGCTTCCCACCCGCAATTATTAGCCGGTCTAGATGCTTGGCTGCATCTGGGTTTACTCTCAGAAACTCAGGTCAAACAACTATGCTACAAATACCTAGTATGTCGCCTACCAGAACCAGCCGCCGAGCCTTTTAGAATTCCTACAGTAACAACAACGCCCCTTTTACCTGCTAACATCACTCCCCAAACACAGGTAAAATCTCCGGCTACTCCCAATTTTATTACATCAGTTTTGCAGTCACTTATGGCAGAACTCAGTGTAGTTTGGTTGTTATTTTTAGGAGTATTTTTAGTAGTAATATCCTCTGGAGTTCTCGCCGCTTCTCAGTGGGAGCGTTTTCCTGCTGCTGGACAATATGGAGTTTTACTAGGTTATACTTTGACATTTTGGGCTATTAGCACCTGGGTTAGTAAACAGAATAATTTGCAATTGACAGCTCAAACTTTGCAACTGGTGACGCTGTTGTTAGTACCGATCAATTTTTGGGCAATGGATACCTTTGGACTATGGCAATATCCCTTAAATTGGGTAGTAGCATTAGTGGCAGCCTTAATTCTGACATTTATTACTTGGAAACTCGTTAAAAAGCAATCGGAAAGACAACAAGAAACCAATAAATTAACTGCAATCAATCATTTAGCTTTGAGTTATTTGCATTCAGGCTGGATATTACCGGGAGGAGCATTAATTGCTGTTTATTTGGGGACAATTAGCACAGCTATTATTACATTCTATCAAACTCGTCAGCCGAAATCAACTCTAAGAGAGGGAGAGGATGTAAGCCAAATATTAGCTTTAAGAACCGATTTTCTTCCTTCTAAAAAAGCAGCTTTAGTAGTCTATGCTTTGGCAATCTTGCTAGGAAGAGCCATATTTGTTAAAGGTATAGAAATCAATCAATTGGGTTTAGCGTTGGGTATTTGTGGGGCGCTTTTAGCGTGGCTAGACCAACAACAAAAAGGTGATTTATCTGCCCAGCCTACTCCTGCAAAAGTATTCAACTGGGAAGCAGTGGGAGGCGCTTTATTGGCTATCGGCTGGTGGGTTTCTATATGGGATATTCCAGGTCAAGCGATCGCAGTTAGCGGCCTAGCCTTATGGTTTTTTAGTAGTCGCTTAGTTCGATTCTGGCGACGGATTGATTTGTTAATTTTATTTGGGATTGGACTTCAGGCAATTTTGCTATTTTGGCGGCTAATTCCCTTTGAATTTAAAACACAAACTCTAGCTATTTTAACTCAACTCACTAATTCTGAGGAAAATCCTTGGACATTGCTGAGCCTAGCGCTATTTCCTTACCTAATTTTAACAGTTAGTTTAACACAATGGTTGTATCGTCAGCGACAGCCTCAACTTGCTGGCTTTGGAGAAGGAATTGCACTTTTTTTCGGGATAATTTTAACGATTATCAGTTCGATCGAACCTCTCCTACTAACTCTGAATTTACTATGCTCTACCTTAGTTTTAGGATGGGTGACATGGCAATATGCGATCGCAGATAATTCTAATCAAGTTTCATTATCTACACCTAATCTCACACCATTAAGTCCTAACATTGAAATCCCCGTTTACCTAACTCACATTATCGGCTTGTCAACAATATTTTCTGGGATACACCTATTTTTTCCCACTCTCAATCAAGCCCTATGGTCAATAATCATGCTATCAATAATGCTAGTAGAATGGGGATTATTTGTCAAAGCAAATGCCAACGTAGAAACAGTGAGCGATTTTAGGCTAAATCTACTACCTTTAGCCGTCAAAAGTTGTTGGCACTTAGGATTAGCTTTAGCTGGATTGAGCTTTATTTTATTAACCGATTATTATGCAACGTCATACAAAAGTTCTCTAAATTATCTGGATTGGTCTTTGTCGTGGCTAGTAACACCTATAGCTTTAACTACTGTTGGCAAATACACAGATTCACGTCAAAGAAGGACAGCAATCGTATTAAGTACAATTGCTTTGCTAGCTGTTCAAGTTCTGACGCTAAGTTCACCAGGAAATCGATTAATTAGTTTAAGCATAGCAACGGGGTTGATGTTAATCAATACTTACTATTTACCCCTATCTTCTTTAGCAGTAACTACCATAGGATTTGGGCTAACTTTCTGCGGTAGTTTACTTTTAGAAGGAGTGCTAGGATTTCCCAGACAATCAGCATCAGCTTGGTTAATAGTAGGTGCGATCGGGCTTACCAGTTTGTGGCTAATTCGCGATTTTTTAATTGGTACTACCAGCGTTAGAGAGAGGGAAAATAACCAATTACCACTCCAGCAAATTTACGCAAAAGCCGCAGATAATTGGGCGATATTAATCTGTTGCTTATTATTAGTAAGTGTAACAATTCACTCTTTTGGTTTGTACGGAAAATTCACTTATATTACTTTTAGTCCATCAATTCAAGCTATTATTACACTCCTTGTAACCATAGCAGCTATTGCTTACCGTAGCTATCAACAACCTTCACATTGGGCAATTTACGGATTAGCTTGGGCGTTAGAATTACTAACAGCAGAAATATTAGGCTTTACAGACAGTCAAACTGTTTATTTAGCAATTGCAAATATCGCCTTGGGTTTAGTTACTCAACTGTTAGGAGATTGGTGGAGAAATAGAGATCCAAATCGCGACATTTTCCCTAGTATTCATATTATACCATTGCTTTATGGTACATTGGGATTAATGTTGCGATCGCACACTTTCACCAGTTGGACTGGCTTAACTTCTTTAGGCATATCCTTAATTATTATCGGCGTTGGTAGAAGGAAACCAGAATTCAAACCCCTTGTTTATTTGGGAATAATTGGCATTTCCCTTTCTGCCTGCGAATTACTAATTTATCAACTCAGTCAATTATCAGGCGGCGCTATTGGCGATGGATTAATTGCCTTAGCAACTCTGGGTACTACGATTGTCTATGCCTATCGTCTGCTTTATCCTTGGTTAATTAATTACTTGCGCCTTACCCCCCAAGAAATAAAAAATATTGCTCACATCCACTGGATTAGTAGTAGCTTACTCCTAGTTGTAGCCTCAGCTAATCCCATTCAATCAGCGATGTTTTTAGGATTAGGAACTGGCGCTTTTCTAGTTCAATATGCAATTTTTCAAGGTCGCAATCATCCTTATCCTCAATGGGGAGAAGCCTGGGTTTACATCGGTTGGATTGAAGCATTTGCTATTAGGCTTTACTGGCTGAATACACCTGTATTCCGCTTGATTACGGGGCCGCTATTTTTGTGGAAAACTGCGATCGCATCAGTAATTGCCTATTGTATCTACATCCTACCTTGGGAAACTTGGGGTTGGTCAAAAAAACCTTGGAAAGTAGTCGCATTTCTCCTACCAATAATTGGCATTGCAGAAAGTCGAGGTGAATTTCACCTTCTTAGTTTACTAATAACAGCCGCCTTCTATATCTTCCTAGATTGGGATAACAACCAAATCCGCTTTACTTACATTAGTTCCCTACTTATTGACTGGGTACTTTGGCGCTGGTTCGATCGCATAGGATTAACTCAGCCAGAGTTATACGTAACACCTTTAGGATTCACTTTATTATACATTGCTCAAGTAGATCCTGAACTTAAATTACCTCAGCAAAAAGATACTAGACATCTATTGCGAATGGTAGGATCTGGATTAATTTGCGGCGTAGCTTTACTAACTCAGCACGGCAATGGTTTAGTGCCAGGAATGTTTAGTTTAGCAGCACTTTTAGCTGGCTTAGGCTTGCGAATCCGGGCTTTTCTTTTCATTGGTAGCGTAGTGTTTTTAATCAATGCTTTCTATCAGTTAGTAATTCTAATTTTCGACTATCCCTTTATTAAATGGGTAATCGGTTTAGGCTTTGGGATTGTTTTTATCTGGATAGCGGCCACTTTTGAAACGCGGAGAGATCGGATTTCCGCTTTAGTCCAAAATTGGATTAACCAGTTACAAGCCTGGGAATAGTTTGTATAAAAGCTCACATCATAGTATAATGGCAGTGAATAGCAAGGAAAATTAAATGACTACACAAACTCCAGCTCTCAGCCTACCCGTTTTAGAAGAATTAAACTCAGAATCACCCAATATATGCGGTTTTGAAGCAGAAATCAGTGCCACAGTTCAAGAAAATCTGCCAGTATTTTTACCCAGCACAAATTTACAATTCAAAGACATTGCGGCGGGATTTGCCTGTGCTTTACATATGCACCAACCCACCGTACCTGCGGGAATTAATGGTTCCTCAATCAGCAATCTCCAGTATATGTTTGAACATCCCGGCCAAGGAGACAACCATAATGCAGAGGTATTTGCCTATTGCTATGGCCGGATGGGAGAATTTATTCCTAAATTGATTGCTGAAGGATGTAATCCTCGAATTATGCTTGATTATTCAGGTAATTTGTTGTGGGGATTGCACCAAATGGGCCGCGAAGATATACTCAACAATCTCAAACGAATTACCTGCGATCCTCAGTATCAACCTTATGTAGAATGGTTAGGGACGATGTGGAGTCACGCCGTTGTTCCCTCTACCCCAATTCCCGATATTAAACTACAAATAGTCGCATGGCAACATCACTTTGCTGCTATTTTTGGCTACGATGCTTTGAAGCGAGTTAAAGGGTTTTCTCCTCCAGAAATGCACTTACCAAATCATCCCGATACCCTCTATGAATATATTAAGGCTCTGAAAGAATGCGGCTATCGTTGGCTAATGGTGCAGGAACATTCAATCGAAAATTTAGACGGTTCGTCTCTGCAACAGGATCAAAAATATATACCCAATCGTTTAGTCGCCCGTAATTCCTCTGGCGAAATAGTCAGTATTACTATCTTGATTAAAACCCAAGGTTCTGATACTAAATTAGTCGGTCAAATGCAGCCCTATTATGAGGCAAAAGGGCGGAACAAACAACAAATTGATAACATTACTATTCCCTCTTTAGTTACTCAAATTGCTGACGGGGAAAATGGCGGTGTAATGATGAATGAATTTCCTAGTGCTTTCTTCAAAGCTTGCCATGAAGTCCGCGAACAAGGCGGCGGAAAATCAGGCGTTGTCGCCCTTAATGGCACTGAATATTTAGAGATAATTGAAGCAGCAGGCGTGAATCCTGACAATTATCCCCCTTGTCAAGCAGTTAATCAACACAAAATATGGCAGCGAGTTTCGCCGGAAAATGCTACGCCAGAAGCAGTAGAAAAAGCGATAGAAGATTTGAAACAAACAGACCACAATTTTCACATGGACGGCGCTTCTTGGACAAATGATTTGAGTTGGGTTAAAGGATATGAAAATGTTTTAGGCCCCATGACTCAACTCAGCGCTGCCTTTCACAAAAAGTATGACCCTTTATTACAGCAAGATTCTTCAGTAACTAAGCAACCTGAATATCAGCAAGCTTTGATGTATAACTTATTACTTCAAACAAGCTGTTTTCGGTACTGGGGACAAGGAATGTGGACTGATTATGCCCGTACATTTTATCAGCGCGGTGAGGCTTTAGTGGGATTAGTTTAAGAGTTTTTGTAACATAGGTAAAACCATTAGTAACGCCGCCCGGAAAGGCGGTGACTTGACCGCCTTTCCGGGCGGCGTTACGTTAAGCGTGGGTAAGTCCTGTTACTGCTTATAAAGCTTTAACTCTCGTACATCCGCGCTTCTGCTGCCTCTGGATTCTCCTCACAATAGAGATCGAATGCCGTCTTTTCAATCTTTATGGCTCGCTGGTGAGAAGCTTCAGCTTGCAATTCTTCCACAATATCCCAAGCAACAGCACACTCTTTAGAAGTAGCGCCTTTCTCTCTACAAGCCGTTCTTGCATCTTCGATCGCCTTCTCGATTTGTTGTTCTAGTAAAACACTTTTTGGTTTAGTCACAAAATCACTTTTATTCAGAATATCAGTGATTGAAATTATCCCCACCAGCGTATCTTTAATCACAGGAGCGCGGCGAATCCGAGTATTGGCAAACAGACGAGCCACATATTCCACGCCTAACTCAGGATTTACCACAATACAGGGCTTAGTCATAATCTCATAGACACGAACATTTGCCGGGTCTTTTCCAAAAGCTGCTACCTTGTAAACAATGTCTGTCTCAGTCACTATCCCGTAGGCATCCTGCTCGTGGCGGCGTTCAACAATCAAGGCACGCAAACATAGATCGTTCATCATCGCCACCGCCTCAGCTACTGTTGCCGAACCACGAATGGTGACTACTTCTGTAGTCATAATATCTTCCGCTTTCATCATCATTAGCTTTTCCTCTAACCTTATTTACTCCAGCTTATTCCGAATCTGGACTCACTAAAAATATTGTTTGTAGGACTTACACAAAAACAAGGTATTTTTGTCATCGAGAGCAAGTAATCCTGAGCCTGCCCTTATTCGCAAATATTACCATTAGGCCAGGTAGCGCCATTCAAATTCGTATCCTGCAAGTCTGCCCCCTCAATAGTAGCTCCTCTAAGACTGGCATTACGTAAATCAGCTCCTCTTAGCACCGCCTGTGAAAGATCCGCCTTCCAAAAATAAGCTCCTTCCAGGTTCGCATCGCTCAAGTCCGCCTCGTGTAAAATAGCTAAATTAAAATTAGCCGCGCTCAAATCTGCCCGACTCAAAATAGCGCCAGATAAGTCAGCCCTCATCAGAATTGCATAACTCAAATTAGCTTCATTAAGATTAGCCTCCTTCAAGTTAGCTCCATTCAGAGCCGCATCCTGCAAATTCACCCGTTGTAATTCTGCACCGCTGAAGTTAGTTGCTGTGAGGTTGCAGGCGCAAAAATTCGCATCTTTAAGTTTTGCCTCGCTAAAATTAACTCCATTCAAGTCCATCCCGTGAAAGTCAACATTCACCAAATGAGCTTTACTAAAGTTGATGCCCGTAAGATTGGCTCCATCCAGTACAGCTCCGCTCAATCTAGCTCGGCTCATATTGGCCCAACTCAGGTTAGCTCCTGTGAGCTTGGCATAGCGCAGATTAATCCCGCTCAGATTCGCGCCGCACAGATTCACCCCTGACAAGTTAGCAGAGCGTAGGTTTACCCCCGCCAGAGTCGCTCCGCTGAGTTTCGCTCCCGTAAGTTCCGACTTGACTAAAAAAGCTCCTCTGAGATCGGCTTTTGTCATGTCGGCATTGGTGAGATACCCTTTCCCTAGCTTCACAAAACTCAGATTGCTGCTGTAGAGGAAAGCGCCTGAGAGGTTAGTTTCGTATAGAGATGCCCAACTCAAGTCTGCTCCGGCTAAAGACGCTCTTGCTAAGTTTGCCCCCTCCAAAAATGCCCTTGTTAAGTTTGCGCCCATCAGATTTGCTTCAGCAAAATCTCTTTGTCCCGATGCGTAGCGATCGAGCAGTTCTCTAGCATCCATCTGCGCTTCCTCCTAAACTCTTAGCCAGTGCAGGCGCGGGTAGTCCTACTTCTGGCATAGCACATAATTTGTGCAGAAATAAACTCGCAGCAATAAATACAAAAAGTAAAAACTCCTAATTGTAATTTTTTAAAGAATTTCCATTTTTAAAGGACTCCTAATCATAGGTAGTACCGTTGGGCATAATTGCCCTTCTCATATCTGCATCCCGGAAGTTGGCGCGATCTATGTTCGCGTCAATCAAAACTGCTTCTACTAGAATCGCCCCGCTTAAATTTGACCAATTCAATTTGGCTCGGTACAAATTAGCTCCGGTCAAATTAGCTCCGCGCAAAGTTGACCAACTCACATTTGCTACTCTCAGGTTTGCTTGAGTCAGGTTAGCATCGCTGAGGTTAGAACCGATCGCGATCGCTTGCCGCAAGTCTGCCCCGCTGAGGTTAGCACCGTTAAGGGATGCGCCGCTGAGAATTGCCTGAGTGAGGTTAGCTCTCTCTAGAACTGATTCGTTCAAAAGAGCGTTTGTGAGGTTTGCTCCCTTGAGAGTTGACCAACTGAGAACTGTTTTAATTAAGTTGGTGCGGATCGTGCTTGCTTCCGTTAGGTTGGCTGCAAATAAATTTGCTCCCGTTAGATTGGCTTCTGTCAGGTTTGCTCCGCTTAAATTTGCTTTGCTCAGGTTGATATCTCTCGCCATTGAACCCCGCAAGTTAGCCCCAGTGAGATTAGCTCCGCTCAGGTTAGCGTTTGTGAGGTCAGTACCGATGAGGTTAGAGTCGCTGAGGTTGGCTTCGCTCAACTCAGCCCCGATGAGTTTCACCTCTCGCAGGTTAGCTCCGATGAGTAATGCTCCGCTCAAGTTGGCTTTTTGCAGGTTTGCCCGACTAAAGTTGGCATCGCTCAAGTCTACTCCTTTGAGGTTGCAGCCCATCAGGTCGATTTCGCGAAAATTTCTTTCTCCGGCCGCATATTGCCTCAGAATTTCATCGGCCTCCATGTCATTTGCCTCGTAATTTTTTCAGTTGGATAAGACTTAAGCCAAGACTTGCTCGTAACCCCGCCCTCTGAGCGGTTTAGCAACTAGCCTTACTGTAAGCGTAAGTCTTATTGGAGAGTCGTGGGTATTGTAAATCACAGAGATTATCCCAGATCGGCACAGATTCTGGCTCCAACTTGTGATTTTCAGGGGTTATTGGCGATACCCAAGACTATCTCCTCTACGGCGATCCAAACTGTCAAGGATTCTGAGACAATTAATCCTAGATGTCAGTGTTGACTGTTGAATGTTCGCAGGCTTCGGTCAACTGCCGCCAGTGAACAGACAAAGGAAATAGATCATGTCGGAAAATTTTAGAAGCCACGTTGTTACTCAAGGAACTCAGCGATCGCCTAATCGAGCGATGTTACGGGCCGTCGGTTTTGGCGATGGGGATTTTACTAAGCCGATTGTAGGTGTTGCCAATGGGTACAGCACGATTACTCCCTGCAATATGGGTTTGAACGATTTGGCCCTGAAGGCGGAATTTGGGGTGAAGCAAGCGGGCGCTATGCCCCAGATGTTCGGTACGATTACGATTAGCGATGGTATTTCTATGGGGACTGAGGGGATGAAATATTCTCTGGTTTCTAGGGAGGTGATTGCTGATTCGATTGAGACGGTTTGTAATGGCCAGAGCATGGATGGGGTGCTGGCAATTGGCGGCTGCGATAAGAATATGCCGGGGGCGATGATTGCGATCGCCCGCATGAATATACCTGCTATTTTCGTCTATGGTGGCACGATTAAACCGGGGCATCATAATGGTTCGGATTTGACTGTTGTTAGTGCTTTTGAAGCTGTTGGTCAATACAGTGCTGGCAAAATTGATAATGCAGAATTGTTGGAAGTTGAACGCAAAGCTTGCCCTGGTGCGGGTTCCTGTGGAGGGATGTATACTGCCAATACGATGTCTTCGGCTTTTGAAGCAATGGGGATGAGTTTGCCCTATTCTTCGACGATGGCTGCTGAGGATGCAGAAAAGGCTGAAAGTGCTGAAAAATCGGCGATGGTGTTGGTGGAGGCGATTCGATCGCAGTTACTTCCGCGCCAGATTTTGACTCGCAAGGCATTTGAAAATGCGATCGCGGTGATTATGGCGGTAGGTGGTTCGACAAATGCAGTGCTACACCTGTTAGCGATCGCCAATGCCGCTGGCGTAGAATTAGTTATTGATGATTTTGAAACGATCAGAGCTAAAGTCCCAGTGCTATGCGACCTTAAACCTAGTGGTCGCTATGTCGCTACAGATTTACATCAAGCTGGTGGCATTCCGCAAGTGATGAAAATGCTCCTCGATCGCGGTTTGTTGCACGGTGATGCTCTTACAATTACAGGTCAAACTATTGCCGAAGTTTTGGCAGATGTCCCTGCGGAACCTCGCTCTAACCAAGACGTAATTCGCCCTTGGAATCATCCCATGTACGCCCAAGGACACTTGGCAATTTTGAGGGGAAATCTGGCAACAGAAGGTGCAGTTGCTAAGATTACTGGTATTAAGAAAGCAGTAATTACTGGTCCAGCACGGGTATTTGAATCTGAGGAAAACTGTTTAGATGCAATTCTAGCAGGAAAGATCAAAGCTGGAGATGTGATTGTCGTCCGCTATGAAGGGCCAAAAGGTGGGCCGGGAATGCGGGAAATGTTGGCCCCAACTTCGGCAATTATTGGTGCTGGTTTGGGCGATTCTGTGGGGTTAATTACTGATGGACGCTTCTCTGGTGGGACTTACGGAATGGTTGTAGGTCATGTCGCACCGGAAGCCCAAGTTGGAGGCGCGATCGCACTTGTG
The DNA here is from genome assembly GCF_000332155.1 of Kamptonema formosum PCC 6407. Taxonomy (GTDB): domain Bacteria; phylum Cyanobacteriota; class Cyanobacteriia; order Cyanobacteriales; family Microcoleaceae; genus Kamptonema; species Kamptonema formosum. The sequence continues at coordinate 2,171,563 of NZ_KB235903.1, forward strand.
GAAGAGGGAGATTCTATTACAATTGATGCCCCTGGTCGTTTGTTGCAAATTAATATTTCGGATGCAGAATTAGAGCGGCGACGCGCTAATTGGAAGGCTCCTAAACCCCGCTATACTGTTGGCGTATTGGCTAAATATGCAAAGTTAGTTTCTTCGAGTAGTGTGGGGGCTGTCACCGATTTAGGTTTGGGTTGATGGTAATGGGTAATTGGTAATTGGTAATGGGTAATGGGTAATTGGTAATTGGTAATTCAGGACTTACGACCCAACTAAAGAAACCGGGTTTTTTGACGAAAATACTTCGTTGTTACCACAGATTCTCTCAAAAACCCGGTTTCTAGAGCCCCGAAAATCCTGCAATATCATGTCCGGTTAAATACTTGTCATTGCGAGCGAAGCGAAGCAATCCCAACACCTTGTGATTGCTTCGCGGAGCTCGCAATGACAGATCGTAAGTAATTTGCCGGACATGATATAGTTGCTATGACAATACCCCTGTCTTTAAACCAGGGATTGTCAAGAACCTTGACTTTCAATAATTCCGCCGCCTAGTAAAATATCTCCATCGTACCAAACAGCCCCTTGTCCAGGGGTAATACCAAACTGCGGCTCATCAAAAATCAACTTTACCCTAGCATCTGGCAAAGGAATCACACTCACCGGTACAGGGTGCGATCGATAGCGAATTTGTACCTCCGCCCGGATGGGAGCTCCTGGTTCCGCGATCGAAACCCAATTTACCCGATTGACAATACACTCATTTTGTGCAGCAGAAGCGCGATCGCCCACAATTACCCGATTTCGGGCCACATCCAAACCAATCACATAAAGCGGTTCCGCCCATGCAATCCCCAAACCCTTCCGCTGGCCAATCGTGTAATGTTGAATCCCATCATGTTGGCCCAACACGCGCCCATCTTTGTCAACAATGTCACCTTTAAGCGGCGCAATATACTTATCCAAAAAGGCCCGCATGGAACCATTACTTTCCACCAAGCATAAATCCTGACTTTCGGCCTTATCAGCAGTCTTCAACCCAAACTCAGCCGCAATCCGCCGAGTTTCTGTCTTCGCAATATCCCCCAAGGGAAAGACAGAACCCGCCAGCATTTCTTGTGTCAAATCGTACAAGAAATAAGACTGATCTTTCGTAGAATCCACAGCCCGCCGTAATTGATAGCGATCTACTGACCCATCGTAACTAATCTGAGCGTAGTGACCAGTCGCAATCTTCTCAATTCCCAACTTTTCGCGAGCATAGCGCAACATCGGGCCAAACTTCACAGTCCGATTGCATTGCGAACAAGGTAGCGGCGTAATTCCCGCGCCGTAACCCTCCACCAAATAATCTACAATACTTGCTTGAAACAGATCCCGGCTGTCCACAATCTCATGAGGAATGCCTAATTGTTCGCAAATCTGGGCCGCATCAACCATGCCCTCAGAGCAACACTGACCCTTACCCTTCATCAGCCACAGAGTCAATCCCACCACCTCATAGCCCTGATGGTGTAAAATTGCGGCTGCTGTCGAACTATCTACCCCACCAGAGAGGCCTACTACAATTTTGTTCATGGTTTGAATCCCTAATAGGGATTTAGACAAGCAGTCGAATCCCTATTATAAACTATACGACAGAAGTTACTGATAAGTCTAATAAGCAAGCCTACGATCGCACCAATCGCGGAGGAACGCCGGATGCCTTTACTATCGATTATATTACATAAATACTACAATTGGCTGTTAGTGCTCTTAGGAGTAAGTTTAGCAATAACACCTGCCGCTAGTGGCGCGATCGCAGAGCAGGGGAGCGGGGGAGCGGGGGAGCGGGGGAGCGAGGGGAGCAGAGGAGCGTGGGAGCGGGG
>NZ_KB235903.1:2173527-2175193 GCF_000332155.1 Kamptonema formosum PCC 6407
AGTCAGAAACGTCAACGCCTGTTACATCTTCTGAGAATTTAATTTCGTAGGTGGCGGTAGCCGCAGCAGTGGGAGATGTAGCGAGGCGGTTAATCGATGTAACTGTGGGGAAGGTGTTGTTATAAACAACGGTGTTGTCTGTGCTGGTACTAGCGGTATTGTTATTTCCGGCTGCGTCGGTAACGCTGTTAGCTTTGATGCTGGCAATGACATTTCCATTACCTGTCTGACCGTTAATGGCGACGGTGTAAACGGGGCCGCTGCCTGTAATTGTGGGTGTTAATGTTCCCGTTGCTGTACTCGCACTCAAGTCAATATCAGTGGCATCGAAACCTGTGACTGGTTCGCTAAAGGTGACGGTAAAGTTGATAGGTGAAGTTGCTGTAGGATCGGTTTGTCCTGTTGCTTGATTGATGGTGACTGTGGGAACAATTCCATCTATTACTAAGGCTTTATTTGCACCTAATGAATTGGCGGCTCCGGGTGTTGGCAATGTTAAGATGGCATCAGCAGTGGCAGCATTTTTAATCGTGCCGCTGTTTAAGGATAGGGCGGTTGTTGATAAGTAATCTAAGTCGGAACTAACATCTCCTGCTGCTACTGTGTAGCGGAATGTTAAGGTGTTACTGCCTGTTCCTGAGAGATAATTGGCACTGTTGGTTGTACCTGCTAAACTCAGTTGCGGTGTGCCTGTAACGTTGACTATTTGTGAGAATTGAACGGTGATGTCGATGTTTGTGCCGATGCCATACGTGCCGTCTGCGGTGCTGGCGCTGACGCTGGTGATGGTGGGGAATGGGTTAATGGTGATGTCGGCGGTTTCGGTGGCGCTGCTGAAGACGCTGGATGTGGTATTTGTGGTTTGGTCGGTGGTGTAGTCTGCTGTACTGCCGTTTGTGCCAACTATTTGATCCCAGGCGGCGAAGGTGATGGCGTTGGTGACAGTGCCGTTGTAACCTGTGTTGGGTACAAATCGGATTTTGGTGTTGGCATCACTGGCTAAGAGTAAGGCGTTGGTGGCGGAAACGGCTGGGGCGTTATTCCAGGTTGTGCCATCAGTGGTGTATTGCCAAGTGCCGTTTGTGGTGTCTAGGTTGGTGATGGCGATGCCTTGAGAGGCGCTGGTGTTGGGATCGGCGATTTTTGTGCCGCCGAGGTTGGTGATGATGGTGGAGATGAGTGTGCCTGTACTGGCGCTGTCGTTTTGGTTTTGGGCGTTGAGGGTGGGTGTGCCACTGTTATCGAGGGTGGGGGAGTTGTTGACTAAGACGGTGACGGTGGTGGCGGCGGAGGCAACACCGTCGGTGGCGGTGTATTGGAAGGTGTCTACACCGTTGAAGTTGGCGTTGGGGGTGTAGAGGATGTTGCGTTTAGGGTCAACAGCTAGCGCAAAGACGGAGTTATTCATCCCGGTACTGGGGTTGAAGGTGGTATCCAAGCTGCCGTCGGTATTCATTCGGGCAATACGGTTGCGGGTTGTGCCGTTGACTGTGGTGAATTGGCCACCGACTACGGGTTTGCCACTGCTGTCTAGGGCGATCGCAAAGAGGTTGTTACCCATCCCGGTACCAGGGTTGAAAGTAGTATCCAGGCTGCCATCGGCGTTCATTCTGGCGATACGGTTGCGTGCTGTGCCGTTGACTGTGCCGAAAGTGCCACCGACTAA
>NZ_KB235903.1:2175293-2206702 GCF_000332155.1 Kamptonema formosum PCC 6407
GCAGGGGAGCGTGGGAGCGGGGGAGCAGGGGAGCAGGGGAGCAGAGGAGCAGGGGAGCGTGGGAGCGGGGGAGCAGGGGAGAATTACCAATTACCCATTACCCATTACCAATTACCAATTACCAACTACCCATTATCAACTACCCATTACCCATTACTCGCTCAAAACTACCAACCATATCCCCCTTTACAACAGTATAATCCTCCACCTTTCCCAGATAGCGCAATTCAAGCCGGTCGCTACGCAGTTTACGTCAACGGCGATAGCCCCCTCTTGCTACAATTCGTCCAGCAAGTAGAGCCAGGAGCAACAGTATTACTATACAAAGAGCGTCGAGTAATTGTAGCTGGTAGCTTTTTTGATGAAAGCTCAGCTCAACTGCGCGTATTACAACTACGCTCTGTAGGCATTGAAGCCCAAATTACTAACTTTAAAGACGGTCAAGAATTTAGCGAGTTAATACCATTTCAACAACCAAGTTATTACCCAGTTACGCCTTCTTTTCCCCCAACTCAACAGCCTAATTTTATCCCCCCAAATCCACCCAATTCTTTGCCACAGAGTAACCTGACAACGGGTACTGGACTCTATCAAGTTGTTGTCGATAGTAATAGTGCAAGCTTATCCCAAGTGCGGGGAGTAGAATCAACAGCTTTTGTACGACAATATAGCGGAGTCCAAGTAATTCAAGCCGGAAGTTTTGGCGACCAAATTAATGCAGAACGTCGCGTAGAAACATTAGCATCGCGAGGGATTCCAGCTACTATTGTTCGTAGCGGTCAAGAATTTGGTAATGCTATACCCAATCAACCACTTTTTACCCCAAATCAACCTTATCTCCCTCCGACTCAGCCTTATGTTCTTCCGACTCAACCTTATATCCCACCCGCTCAAAACTTAGGCCAAAGTAATGCTAATTCCTATTTCGTCGTAGTCTCAGGAAATAGAGGAGATTTACAGCAAATTAGACAGGAAATTTTGCGCTTGGGAGTGTCAGGAGATATCGTTGTTGCTACAGATATAGGAGGCGAGCCGCACGTCAAAGTGGGGCCATTTACTGACCAGCAAATAGCACAGCGTTGGGAAAGCTACCTGCGAGATTCAGGTATTAAAACTGCCCGAATTTATTTCGGACAGTAATAGCAAATTGTCAGCTTCTAAAACGCGATCGCTTTCTCTTTATCTGAAAGCGATCGCGTAAACGTAACCTAATTAAATCAGCAGAAAATTAGCAGATATTATCGCATCTTTACTCACCCCAATTATAACAGCTAACTGCTCCCCAGTCAACAGATTTTTAACAATTGTTCCCTGAGTATTCTGAATCATTTCTAACTGACCAAAGCTCAAAACTCCACTTAATCCAATCGAGTCTTGACCCACAGTAAAATCACTAATAGTATCAAATCCATGACCAGCTTTTAAGGCAAAGATATCGTTACCACTACCGCCAGTCAAGCTATCATTTCCTAAGTCTCCATGAAGGATATCGTTACCTTTACCACCAGTGATAGTATCGTTATCTTCACCTCCATAAATGGTATCATTGCCTTCACATCCTCCGAGAATATCGTCTTGTTCGTTACCACTAATTAAGTCATCACCTACACCACCACAGATAGTATCAGAATCTAGCTGTCCAAACAGGTTATCATTCCCTTCACTCCCCAGAATTGTATCGTTACCTTGACCTCCATATAAAACGTCATTTTCTTTGCCACCATCAATGAAATCATCATCTTTATTTCCGAAAATTATGTCATTAGCTTCGCGGCCATTGAGAGAGTCTGAACCTTTACCTCCAAAGATTAAATCGTTGCCCAATTCCCCCAGTATAATATCGTTGTCTTCGTCTCCATAGAGGATGTCATCGCTGTTACCTCCGGTGATAAAGTCGTTGCCTTGGTTGCCGTTAAAGATGTCTTTGCTGTCGCCACCATATAGGTTGTCATCCCCAGATTTGGCATCGAATATATTGCCAGAGTTACTACCGAGAAATTTGTCATTGCTGGGAGTACCTATCTGAATTTCGTCGGGTATACCGATGATAGTGTTTTCAACTTCGTTGGGTTGGTTTAAGTTGGGATAGACAATTTTTTCGCAGATGCAGTCATCATTGGGGATGTTATTAGTTATTGGCGTTGGAGTTGCAGTCGGAATTGGTGTTGGTGTTGGAGTTGCAGTTGGAATTGGTGTTGGTGTTGGTGTTGCAGTCGGAATTGGTGTTGGTGTTGGTGTTGCAGTCGGAATTGGTGTTGGAGTTGCAGCCGGAATTGGTGTCGGCGTTGGTGTTGGAGTTGGTGTTGGCGTTGGTGTTGGAATTGGTGTCGGCGTTGGTGTTGGAATTGGTGTCGGCGTTGGTGTTGGAATTGGTGTCGGCGTTGCAGTCGGAATTGGTGTTGGCGTTGGTGTTGGAATTGGTGTTGGCGTTGGTGTGGGAACCGGCACCGCAACATTAACGTTAAAAGTTCCTAAACTAGCAGCAACAGCAAGATTGCCTAGACTATCTTTAACCTGACTTGCTTGCAACTTAACAGTGTAAGTTCCATTATCAGTATCATCCCAACTTCCGCCTGGAGGAGTAAATGAATAAGTCGCTGTCCGAGGCGTACCATTACTATTAGTATCTACACTGACAAATTGTGCAGGAATGTCACCACCTGACCAATTTATCAAAACATCTGAACTGTCCAAACTTGAAACATCGACAGCATTAGTATCGTTAAAAGTAACAGTCAAACTTTGAGTTGTACCTCCGACTGTCGTAATATCAGCAACAGCATTTAAACTAGCAGTTGGCGGTTTTTTGTCAATGTCATAAACTTGTCCCGTTAAGTTGCCATTGCCAGCATTTGCACCGCCTAATGCTACTCCTAAGCTATTTTTGATGCTGTCATCATCAACTAAATTTAATCCAATTGAACCGCTGCCCGTACCTGTGTTAACTTGCAGTTGGTAAGTTTTAGCATCAATTGTTGTTAAAGTGCCAATCGTTGCACCAGTTACAATAGTTGGTACTAAAGTAAAGTCAGAAACGTCAACGCCTGTTACATCTTCTGAGAATTTAATTTCGTAGGTGGCGGTAGCCGCAGCAGTGGGAGATGTAGCGAGGCGGTTAATCGATGTAACTGTGGGGAAGGTGTTGTTATAAACAACGGTGTTGTCTGTGCTGGTACTAGCGGTATTGTTATTTCCGGCTGCGTCGGTAACGCTGTTAGCTTTGATGCTGGCAATGACATTTCCATTACCTGTCTGACCGTTAATGGCGACGGTGTAAACGGGGCCGCTGCCTGTAATTGTGGGTGTTAATGTTCCCGTTGCTGTACTCGCACTCAAGTCAATATCAGTGGCATCGAAACCTGTGACTGGTTCGCTAAAGGTGACGGTAAAGTTGATAGGTGAAGTTGCTGTAGGATCGGTTTGTCCTGTTGCTTGATTGATGGTGACTGTGGGAACAATTCCATCTATTACTAAGGCTTTATTTGCACCTAATGAATTGGCGGCTCCGGGTGTTGGCAATGTTAAGATGGCATCAGCAGTGGCAGCATTTTTAATCGTGCCGCTGTTTAAGGATAGGGCGGTTGTTGATAAGTAATCTAAGTCGGAACTAACATCTCCTGCTGCTACTGTGTAGCGGAATGTTAAGGTGTTACTGCCTGTTCCTGAGAGATAATTGGCACTGTTGGTTGTACCTGCTAAACTCAGTTGCGGTGTGCCTGTAACGTTGACTATTTGTGAGAATTGAACGGTGATGTCGATGTTTGTGCCGATGCCATACGTGCCGTCTGCGGTGCTGGCGCTGACGCTGGTGATGGTGGGGAATGGGTTAATGGTGATGTCGGCGGTTTCGGTGGCGCTGCTGAAGACGCTGGATGTGGTATTTGTGGTTTGGTCGGTGGTGTAGTCTGCTGTACTGCCGTTTGTGCCAACTATTTGATCCCAGGCGGCGAAGGTGATGGCGTTGGTGACAGTGCCGTTGTAACCTGTGTTGGGTACAAATCGGATTTTGGTGTTGGCATCACTGGCTAAGAGTAAGGCGTTGGTGGCGGAAACGGCTGGGGCGTTATTCCAGGTTGTGCCATCAGTGGTGTATTGCCAAGTGCCGTTTGTGGTGTCTAGGTTGGTGATGGCGATGCCTTGAGAGGCGCTGGTGTTGGGATCGGCGATTTTTGTGCCGCCGAGGTTGGTGATGATGGTGGAGATGAGTGTGCCTGTACTGGCGCTGTCGTTTTGGTTTTGGGCGTTGAGGGTGGGTGTGCCACTGTTATCGAGGGTGGGGGAGTTGTTGACTAAGACGGTGACGGTGGTGGCGGCGGAGGCAACACCGTCGGTGGCGGTGTATTGGAAGGTGTCTACACCGTTGAAGTTGGCGTTGGGGGTGTAGAGGATGTTGCGTTTAGGGTCAACAGCTAGCGCAAAGACGGAGTTATTCATCCCGGTACTGGGGTTGAAGGTGGTATCCAAGCTGCCGTCGGTATTCATTCGGGCAATACGGTTGCGGGTTGTGCCGTTGACTGTGGTGAATTGGCCACCGACTACGGGTTTGCCACTGCTGTCTAGGGCGATCGCAAAGATGTCGTTATTCATCCCGGTACCAGGGTTGAAGGTGGTATCCAGGCTGCCGTCGGTATTCATCCGGGCAATACGGTTGCGGGTTGTGCCGTTGACTGTGGTGAATTGGCCACCGACTACGGGTTTGCCACTGCTGTCTAGGGCGATCGCAAAGAGGTTGTTACCCATCCCGGTACCAGGGTTGAAAGTAGTATCCAGGCTGCCATCGGCGTTCATTCTGGCGATACGGTTGCGTGCTGTGCCGTTGACTGTGCCGAAAGTGCCACCGACTAAGGGTTTGCCACTACTGTCTAGGGCGATCGCATAGACGATGTTAGTTATCCCGGTACCAGGGTTGAAAGTAGTATCCAGGCTGCCATCGGCGTTCATTCTGGCGATACGGTTGCGTGCTGTGCCGTTGACTGTGGTGAACAAGCCGCCGACTACGGGTTTGCCACTGCTGTCTAGGGCGATCGCGAAGACGACGCTATTCATCCCAGTACCAGGGTTGAAACTTGTATCCAAGCTGCCATCGGCATTCATCCGGGCGATCCGGTTGCGCCCTGTGCCGTTGACTGTAGTGAAATCGCCACCTACCACAGGTTTGCTACTGCTGTCTAGGGCGATCGCTCTGACGTTGCTATTAATCCCAGTACTGGGGTTGAAAGCAGTATCCAGGCTGCCGTCGGAGTTCATTCTGGCGATCCGGTTGCGAGCTGTGCCGTTGACTGTAGTGAACTCGCCACCTACCACAGGTTTGCCACTGCTGTCTAGGGCGATCGCATAGACAATGTTATTCATCCCGGTACTGGGGTTGAAAGCAGTATCCAGGCTGCCGTCGGTATTCATCCGGGCGATACGGTTGCGTGCTGTGCCGTTGACTGTGGTGAAACTGCCACCCGCATATATCCAGTCGTTGATGATGGCGGTGCCGTTAGTGGGTGCAGTGGTGATGCTTTGCACTGAGACGCGACTGCTGCCCGTGTCGTTGGCCAGCACGTCGATGGTAGTTTGAGGCGAGTTAACTGTAACGGCTTTGTTATCTGGGTTGGCTGTGGCTGGTAGGATGTAGTTGTAGGTTTTGAGGCCTTCGGAATTAAACGGTATTGATGTTTCTATCGTTCCTGTTTCTACTTCTAAGTTCCAGTCTCCTCCTAATTCTGCATTGCCTGTAGTATTGTTCGATGCTGCTACATCAGCTTTTGTTAATTCGCTGAGTTCTTTAACAAATTTGATTCCACTTTCTCCTGCGGCTACATCGCATCCATATAATAGGATGTCGCCATTTTCTGTTAAGGCATTTCCCCACTGTTCGATCTGAGAGTTGAAAGTTTTTATCTCTTTGTCATTGAGGGTGTCTGCACCGAGTTTTAAACTGCCCGGGCTGCCGTGAGAAAAGATGTGAATTGCTGCTGTGTCTTTTTGGTTAGCTAAGACATTAGTGATTTGTTCGATGCCGCTAATATTTTCATTTAAAATAAAAATTTGAGTGGCATCGATACCTTGAATTAGGCTTTGATAATCTTGTACTGAAGCGTCAACGAAGATAATTTGCTTGTGCATGGGTAATAACCTTGTTAATTTGTGTATTTTGTGTAGTAATTAATTGGTGGCAGTAGGCAGCAAGAATAGTCAGAAGTAGTTCCCGTGTTTGTACGCGGGAAACCAACAGTGGAAATAGATACTCATGGTTCATTGCTACCAAAATTCGCTCAATTAAACTTCTCGATGCCAGTCATAGTCGCGTGAAAGCGAGGATTTTGTTTGAGTAAGGCTGCGAGTAAAGAACCCGATCGGGGTAAGCCGGAGATCGAGTGGATTTTCTGGAGCATTTTGTTTTTTTGGCTCCTAGATAAATAATATTCATCCTTTAGGTAGATGTCAAGGCGGAATATAGTTTTAAATTTTATACTTATAACGGTTAGCGGTTAACGGTTAACGGTTAGCAAATCGGAATTTTTTTATAAACAATGGCAAATAATATCGAACAATTTGTTGTCAACACTAACCAAATGCGGGAGATTGAAGGACGCATTTTTGCTGCGGGAATGCCAGTGGCAGCTTTGATGGAAAAAGTGGCGGGAAGGATTACTAGACGGGTTCAAGAACTCTTGAAGGCAGGCGTAAAAAATATTAATGATTCTTCTTTGCCGATTATTGGCATATTAGTTGGCCCCGGACATAATGGCGGCGATGCTTTGGTTGTCGCCCGCGAGTTGCACTTCCAAGGCTATCAGGTAATAATCTATTGCCCTTTTGATAAGCTTAAAGATTTAACAGGCTTTCACGCTCAGTATGTTCGCTCTTTAAATATTCCCTATGTTGAGAATATTGAAAGTTTAAAAAAATGCGATTTGCTGATAGATGGCTTGTTTGGCTTTGGCTTAGAACGGGAAATAATCAACCCAGTTGCGGCTGCTATTGATGAAATTAATAGCTGGAAAATACCAATTTTTAGCATCGATCTTCCATCGGGATTACACACGGATACGGGAGCGGTTTTAGGAACAGCTATCCGTGCTACTAATACCTTTTGTTTGGGTTTGTGGAAGTTGGCATTTTTGCAAGACCAAGCTTTAGAATATATTGGCACAGCAGAATTAATTGATTTTGATATCCCGATCGCAGATATAACTGCTGTCCTCGGCGAATCTCCAGCGGTGAAGCGGATTGTGAAAGCATCTGCGATCGCGCACCTGCCCCTCCCCCGCCACCCTGACTCTCACAAATATACAAACGGCCATTTGCTCATAGTCGCAGGTTCCCGCCGTTACAGCGGTGCAGCGATTTTGGCAGCTCTGGGAGCTCGTGCCAGCGGTGTTGGAATGCTCTCCATTGCCGTCCCAGAAAGCGTTAAACTGCTGGTAGCCGCTCAATTGCCGGAAGCGCTAGTTATAGGCTGTCCAGAGACGACAGACGGCGCAATTAGGGAGTTGCCAGTAGGCTTAGATTTCCGTGCTTACAACGCGATCGCAGTCGGCCCTGGCCTCACATCAGAACCCGCACTTATAGTAAAAAGTATATTAGAAAGCGATCGCCCCCTAATCCTAGACGCTGACGGTTTGAATATCCTTGCCCAATTCGGCACAATTCCCACCTTATCAACACGAAAAGCCCCAACAGCGCTCTCGCCACATCCAGGGGAATTTAAGCGTTTATTTCCAGATTTAGCAGATAAAATGGGCGATCGCGTGACAGTGACTCAACAAGCCGCTGAGCTCAGCGGTGCTGTAGTATTATTGAAAGGAGCTAGAGTTTGCATCTCTTGGAAAGATGCGATCGGCAACCTCTCTACCCTAATTAATCCCCAAAGCACTCCCGCCCTCGCTAGAGGCGGTAGCGGGGACGTACTCACAGGTTTGCTAGCAGGACTTTGGGCCCAAGCCGCAGCTAAGAATGAGCCTGTAGAATCATTAGTAGAAACCGCAGTTTGGTGGCACGCACAAGCCGGAATACTTGCAGCCATTGAGCGCACAGAGTTAGGAGTAGACGCTTTTACCTTGACGCAGTATTTAATCCCCGCTCTCCACTACGAGATTAAAGATTAGCCATCAAACTTTCTTGACAAAAAACAGATTCATTTGGTTAAATTAACCAAATATACGATCTGCTGATAAAAAGCATTTAGTTTCAAATAGTTATAAATCCCTATTAAGCGTAATAAATCTATCCCTTCACTACAAAAATGTCTGAATTCCTAACGGGAATTGAAACACACCCTCCAACGGGAAAAGAACAGCCTTTCACGCTGGACTTTGGGAACGGGCAAAAAGCAGATGTCATTGAACTAATGACAGAAGCCATTCCAGTCAACCGTTCAACTGATTTGTCCATTGCTCTCAGTCAAATTGGACTTAAAGGCCCGCGCCCCATATTAGTGCTAGTAGGTGGAGCCAGTGGCATCACCCCAGAGGATATGACCCGCCTGAATTTGTTATTTGTCAAAGTCCTCGCTCCCCTAGCTCAGTCCTTGGGCGCGGCTGTTGTGGACGGTGGCACCGATACCGGTATCATGCAGTTGATGGGCCAATCCCGTGCTGCAACAGGGACAACATTCCCCCTCATCGGCGTGGCTCCCTCTGGAAAAGTAGCCATCCCTTACCCCCATCTCCCCCCAACTAAAGGGACAGCGTTAGAGCCGCATCACACTCATTTCGTGCTAATTCCCGGCGCATCATGGGGAGAAGAATGCCCTTGGATGGCTGATTTAGCAACCCTGTTAGCCGATGGAGAACCATCAGTTACGGTGCTCATTAACGGCGGGAAAGTTACCTGGCGGGATGCTGAGGAAAGCGTGAGAGCGGGACGACCAGTGCTGGTGATTGCTGGTACTGGGCGGACGGCCGATGAATTGGCCAAGGCAATTCGCGCGGAAGCGAGGGAGGAGGGGTTAGAGAGCAGATTGTCACCCGAAATCAGTAGTCAAGAGTTAGGAGAACAAGCCAAAAATTTAGTTGCCTCCGGGCTTTTGCGTGTCGTAGACTTAACAGAGGATAATGATGTTTTAGTTGAAGTCATTAAGGAAATGCTTTCCAGCACAATTAGGGAGAATTTATAGGCTACAGCATGGGAACTGCAAACATTACGTATCGAATGGGGAATCCTTGAGAGGGAACCAGTCCAGCTCTACCATGACCTACTGCTAAGGAGTAAAAACCAAAAACACCACATAATAACAGCATCATCAAAGCTCGCTGTCTCTCAAAACCTTGATGGCGGATAATACCTAAAATGACTATTACGAAAGTAGGAATAAAAATTCCAAAAGCGATCGATATAAAAAAACTCCACGAATAAGCAGAAACGGCTCCGAAACTGTAAGCTAAAAATTTAGCAACTGTTTGGAGTGTCGCTCCTAAACCGGGACTGGGAGGATTCCAAGTGGGACGTTGATAGCCAATAAAATATACACCTATTAAACACAAGGCAATTACTGCCAAGCTAATTGAAATCATACTCGTTCGTCGCTGTTTATCTTGGGAATCGGTAGCGTACCCGTTGACAAATCCACGATAGATGAACCAAGGTGCAAACACCGGGACTAATAACAACCCATTCGCTCCACAAAAGGGAAGTGCAACTAAACTTACTCCAGCAATTACTACTGCTAAAGGCAATGTCAGAGTGGGTTGAAGCACCAAGATAAAGACTATAATATAGGTGAGGGCAGTAGGCAAGACTTGGGTAAACTGCCAACTCCAAAACAGATTAGGCCAATTGCTGAGATTTAATAAAGCGATCGGAAAAAAAGCATCTGCATAGCTGGTTTTCCCCCCTCGTAAAGATCGAGCGACTTGAATGGCAGCGGCAGCCACAAAAGCAACTGTCAAGACATTAAGTACCATCCCTGAACGAAAATCGCCGTTAGTAAACTTGAGCAAAGTTAACAAAATTAGGCGTGGTAAAGGGATGCGATGTTCATTATTCTGCTGCCATAACCAACTAAGTAGGTGGGGTTCATTTCCTGTCAAGGGCTTAACCAAGAACCAATCTTCTGCTATGGGAATATTTCTCCCATAGTTCACTAAACACATAAAAGCAGCGATTACCATTACTAACCACATACCCCATACGAATAGCTGGGCGTTGCGATCTCTGGAAAAAATAAACATAGAAGTATTGTCCTAAGAATAAAACACCAAAAAAAACCAGAAAACAAATAAAATTCATTTGTTCTATTTATTGGCAAAATGGCGAATATTTGCGTATTTAATTTTCAAACTTCAATGATATAAAATTACACAAAATTGATAGATGATGTAATAATTTCACAAATTAAACACCTAAAAATTGTTGTTTGGATTCGACTATTCCACTCTGTTAAAGTCCTAATTTTTTTATAACTTGCTACTTTTGTTATGTCAAGTGACTGTTAAGCTTTTACATACTTTTTCTAAAAAAAGCTACAACTATTGCTCTTCAAAGTTAAGTCTATGGTTAAACGGCTACTAAGTCCATAACATTTTTGTAGCTGTAGGATCTAGTTTACTAGATATTATATAAGGATAGTTGATAAAAAAGTAAATGAAGTTTGATAATAGCTCAGTAGAACCAACGATCGCCCTTCTGCATTGGGGCGATTTAATCGAAGATTTTTTAGATACGATTGGGATTTCCTTTGAAGCTTTCTGTAACGAAATAACGGGCGGCTGGATGTTTGGCTACATTGAGGCGCTGCGCCAGGCAGGGGTGCGGACAGTCCTATTCTGTATTTTGGGCAGCGTCAAGGAACCTGTGTACTACACCCACAAAGACACAGGAGCAACAATCTGCGCCCTGCCAGCACCTCAGCTCTACCAAGCTGCCCGCCGCCAGATGGTCAACCCTCAAGGGTGGACGGTTCAGGATATGTTTGGAGAGGTTCGAGGCATTCGCCGCCTGGTGTTGACGGGAGTGAAAAGCGTGGCTCCTTACCTGGCTACACCGTTGGGGTTGCTGTCGCAGGAACTGCGACGGGAAAACTGTCAAGCAATTCTCTGTCAAGAATACGAGTACCCCCGCTTCGACGCTTGCAGTTGGTTGGGATGGCAGATGGGGCTGCCTGTTTTTGCCACGTTTCAGGGGGGCGATTTTCAGGTTAGTCCTTGGGAAGGCTTGTCGCGTCCGATCGCGCTGAAAGCAAGCGCGGGTTTAATTATTGCTTCCCAAACCGAGGTAGAGCGCGTGCAGACTCGCTATGGCGTGCCTGCTGCCAAGATTGCCCGCATTTTTAATCCCCTGGATTTGGAACTGTGGCAGCCAATGGATCGCACTGAAGCTCGACAATTGCTGGGTTTTCCCAGTGAGGCTGAAATTGTCGCCTGTCACGGGCGGATTGATATCCGCCGCAAGGGGCTAGATATTTTACTGGCAGCTTGGCAACGGGTATGTAGCGATCGCCCGGGCCGAGATTTGCGGCTGTTGTTGGTGGGGACTGGCAGCGATGCGGAAGAATTGAGCCAACGGCTTGCTCAGATGCAGCTTCCGGGCATTATTTGGGTGAATGAATATGTGCGCGATCGCGCTTTGATGCGACAGTACCTCTCGGCGGCTGACGTTTATACTCTGGCTTCGCGGCATGAGGGTTTTCCTGTTGCACCACTGGAGGCGATGGCTTGCGGGTTGCCGGTGGTGGCGGCAGATGCACCGGGAGTGCCGGACATTTTTGAAGGGGGCGAAGCTGATGGGGGGCTCGTTGTGCCTCGCGAGGATGCAACCGCTTTGGCAGAGGCGATCGGTCGGGTTTTGGACGATCGAGCTTGGGGGCGAGAATTGGGTAAGCGGGCGCGCATCCGGGTGGAAACTCATTTTTCTCTGGAGGCGATCGGGGTGCAACTGCGGCAATTTTTGTGCGATCGCTCTTGAGCGCAGGTTCCGCAAATCTGACTCGCAACACTAGCAAGGTTTGATAAATCCCAGCCAGAAAAATTCTCTCTACCTAATTTTTCTGGCGCTATAAATGGAAATCAAACTATCAGGAATAGACGGTTAATTAAACCTGATTTGTCTCCCTATTTTTGCCAAACATAAGCAGTTTCTGTCCCCAGTGATTTTGGTTTGTGCAGCCAATAACTCGTCCATGTTAGAGGACTGAGAGCTGTACACAACAATTGGCGCTTCAGAGGAGATAAACGAGAGAAAGCAACATCATGACAAAGCACCGTTAAGGGATTAATAAAAGTCGCATATTTCTGGCAAGGCGAACCTACTAATGCTGTCAAGTCATCCAAGGTATATCCCCGCCGGACATGGCCCCATTCTGCCATCACCTCCGCTTCAGGTGGGCAAAGCGGTTTCATAAATTCATAGTAAGGAAAACGCCAATTTTCGTTAGGAGTGCTAATTAATAAAAATCCTTTAGGTTTGAGCACTCGCAGTGCTTCTGAGATAGCTTTTCGATCGTCAGGAACGTGCTCGATCACGTCGAACATCGTTACTACATCAAAAGATTCATTGTCAAAGGGTAAATTCGTCGCATCACCGCAGATAAAGCGAACTTTTTCCTGTTGATTACAAGGGGCATTTGCATACTTAGGATCGAGGTCAATATTAGTAATCTGCGCTTGCGGATAGAGTAAAGCCGTCAATCCGCCTTGGCCGCCGCCTATTTCTAATACTTCTTTCAAGGGCAGGTCAGGGGCAATTCGGTAAATTGCCCGCATCTTTTCCCGGTAAAAAAATCCTTGCGTTAAGGCGTGAGGAAAAGGGTTACGGGATAAAAAATAACCTAAGTTTTCTTTCTTGACTTCGGTCTTTTGCTGTTCAACGGTTGTCATTCTCTTCTTCTCCTGTTGCTTGAAAATTAATGGTTTTTATTTCCCTGATTTTGCAGGTAAAATTTGACTCCGGCAAAACAGCCGAGGACTTCTGAAAAAAAGGTTCTATTGACTCCTCTAAATCCTGTTAACACTCCCACGATCGATCGCTTGACATAATATCTAGGTAAAGCGATGAAAACCCGACGCAAGTTACCCCAGTGTTTGTAACGTTCAAACTGCACAAAAAGCGCTGCGATATGTCCGCGCATATAGTGATACATTTGATGTTTCAAGCTATCCAGATCGCCTCGGTGGTAGTGGTAAACGACTGCTGTTGGTTCATAGCGACAAAACCAGCCTTCTGCAAGCACTCTATACCAAATTTCTGAGTCTTCACTACACCCAGAAGCGCCTGCTCCCAACCGTTCGTCAAAGTATCCAATTTTATTAAAAAGTTCGCGCCGGAAAGCCATATTTGCCCCTGCACCAATGCGCCAAACGGGGACAGCTAAGGGTTTCATTTCCTCAAAAAATTGAGTATCAAAGGTCGTAGGACGGTATCCCCACCCAAAGCCAGTATGACCTTTTTGGAAAATTAATTGGGCTTCGTTTTCGAGTTCTGCTGGTAGAATCAGTCCGGTCATAGCGACGGTGCGATCGCCACTGAAACTTTGAGCAATTCTGGCAATCCAATCAGGATGAACAATCGTATCATCATCAGTAAAAGCAATAATATTGCCTGTACTATGGCGGATGCCAGTATTGCGGGCCACGCTTAAACCAGGGCGAGGTTCTAAGACATATTTAACCTCTGGTATTTTTTCAACTAATTGTTGCGTAGCATCTGAATTGGGAGCATTGTCAACAACAATAATTTCGTGGGGAGGATGGGATAAGTTTTGGAGCGATCGCAAACATCTCTCTAATTGTTCCGGTCGATTTCTAGTACAGATTATAACAGAAACAGTTTCACTATTTAAGTTTGAAAAGTGCCTATCGAGCTTCATCAGGGGTTGTTCCAAAGCCATGAGAGCTTGGAACTCAGGCGGGCGATCGCGTGTCGGATTCTTGGAAATAACTGGCAAAGCCGCTTTAAAACCTTGTTCTAGCAAATGGCTACCGATGGTAGGGGTAATTGCTTGAACGGCTAAATTAGTCAATTCTGTTGCTGACATTGGCAACTGATCGGCTAAAATCTCCTGTTGACCAAGGGGTATATTATGCCACCAAAACACGGTGTAAATGCCCCCATAACCAGTTATCAAAGGCAAGGAAGGAATGCCTTTACTCAGCTCTACGTTAATAACTTTCCAGGGGTTGCTCACAGAAATTACCTTAAACTAACAATTGATTTATGAGCTGGCTAAACGACTAATTTTGCACGCCCCAATAGCGAACTTCGTTCTTCTGGACTCATGCGAATCATGCGGTTAATTCCGGCCCACTTACCGCGTACAAAACTTTTGTTGATCTCTACTTCTGCCGGATTCATTCGCCCCAAAGCCGCTCTTAAAGATTGAATTACGATATTTTGAGAAGCTTTCACTGCATCCCAAATAAATTTTAACAGCCAATCTCGATAAGAGCCTGACCAGAGAAGAGAATCGCCCAAAACTTGAGAGGTTCCTAGACCATAGTTAATATCTATCAGGTATTGTTGAGAAGTACGCCTAGCGGGAATAAAGTGTTTTAACTTGCAATCAGGAGTGTACCAAAGGTCATATCCAGCGCCATAAATCCGTAAAGCTATTTCTACATCTCCCCCAGATATGAGCTTGGTGCCGATGCGATCGTGAAGTAATGGTTTATCAATCCAACCAGTATGAGTCAGGGCTGCTCTATTAAGAACTAATCCTGCTCCCACTAGGCAAGATTTTTTTTGGGGTTCTGTACCGTGTTCTTGTTGTGCGAAGGAGTAGCCATAATTCAATACATATTTAGGGGGTGGATTTTCCCAATCTAAAATTACTCGACCACCAAAAGCACCGCAGTCAGGATGAGTCGCAGCAAATTTAACAGCTTGCTCCACCCAATCTTCTGCCAGGAAGCAATCGTCATCTACGAAAGCAATCCAATCAGCGGTTGTATTTTGAACACCGTAGTGGCGAGCATAGGTTAATCCTTGCTGTGTTTCTGACCCTGTAGAAAGGTGCGGAATTGTTCCAGAAACTCGATATTTTTCGATAACTTCCTGCGTGTTATCCGTGCAGTTATTATCGACTATTAACACCCTCCACTCTACCTCTGGCGATACTTGCTGTTGAGAAAGGGCTAATAAAGCTTTGTTTAGAAGAAGAGCATTGTTATAAGTACAAATGACGATATCAATGGGCGGAAGCTTATTCATATCTAAGTGTCGTTTCCTACATTCAACGCGAAAAGTTCTGAAGCAAATCTCCTTTTTTTAGGCAAATTGCCGCCGAATCTGCTCGATACGCTTTAAAGAACGGGGGTACTCCCCAAAAAGTCCCACAATACCGCCCCACATTTCAGCTAAAATCATCGCTGGGGGCAAAGGATGACAACCCCTGATACTCTTTTGCAATTCATCCAACTGATAGCCAATCCACCAAAATATCAGCCGAATTAGCTGCGATCGCTTGCCAGGATCTGTCTGATAGGATTTTACCACAAAAGCCATAAAACCTAACCCCCAAGTCCAATACTGGCGGCGCAGTTTTTCATATTCCCGGCGGTGTTGGTGAAACACCAGATAGCGAGGTTCATAAACGAAGGGATACCCAGCACGAACCACTCGATAAAAAATATCTAAATCCCCGCCCCCTGGGAGGGGCGCACCTGTATCAAGTGCATCATCAAATCCCCCTAATTTTAGTAAGACATCGCGGCGAAATGCCATATTGCAACCGGCTCCAAATATGCCAGCACCACAGGGGTATAAGGGGTTATATGGTAAGATTTTGCCATAGCGAATTTTCTCAAAGCCCCGCCGAAAACCTCCCCGACTTTCAAATAAAATTTGGGCTGTAGTTGCTAATTCATAAGGTAGCACTAACCCTGTAAAACCAGCCGCATCGGGATTTTCAGCCCAAGCTTCCATCAAGCCATTTAGCCATTGGCGATCGGGGGTGACATCATCATCCAGAAAAGCTAATATTTCGCCAGTTGCTTCCTGCAATGCACGATTTCGAGCAAAGTCTAAACCAGGTTTTGGTTCTCGAACATAACGCACTTTTGGCAGACCATCTACCAATTCTTTTGTTTTTTCATCAGAAGGTGCATTATCAATGACTAACACTTCAAAGTCAACTTTTTCACCAGAAATAGGTGTTTGTAAATTCAGTAAATGTTCCAGACACCGCGCTACATTATCCACTCGATCTTTGGTACAAATTGCTACTGTCAGCGAGGGAAAAGCATCATCATTTTTGCCAGAATTTAACTCTTCTCTAATCGCTTCCTGAAGTAACTTAGCACCGACCTCTCGCTCGATCGTTTTAGCTAAATCTTCAGGAGAAATGATGCTCTTGCCAGGAAGAGGCTGCATGATGAAACCAACAGCTTTATCTTTACGCCTCACCACTAAGGCAATTCCTGTATCTTCCTCAGAAATTGTCAGAGTTGGGAGGGGCTGTGTTACTTCAATATCAACGATGGGATAAGGCATAACTAATTAACCAAATTACTATTAGTTTTGTACTTAGTTTTGTACTTAGCTTTGTACTTAGTTTTGTACGTTGCGATGTTGCAGGTGATAAAGCTTGGCGAAGAGGCCGTCAAGTTTTAGCAACTGCTGAAGGTTGCCTTGTTCGATCGCTCTGCCATTTTCCATGACAATAATTTTATCGGCATTTTCAATTGTCGATAAGCGGTGAGCAATCACAATAACGGTGCGATTCTGGCTGAGGGTACTGAGGGCCTCCTGAATCAAGTTTTCGGCAATACTATCGAGAGCATTCGTTGCTTCATCTAGAATTAGAATATCCGGGTCGCGGACGATCGCGCGAGCGAGGGCGATGCGCTGCCTTTGTCCGCCAGAAAGCCGAACGCCGCGATCGCCTACTTTCGTGTCATACCCTTCCGGCAGTTGGCTGATAAAATCGTGAGCATTGGCCAGTTTTGCCGCGTCAAAAATTTCTGCCTCCGTTGCTTCTAAACGCCCGTAGGCGATATTATCCTTCACCGTCCCGCTAAAGATATGGACATCTTGGCTGACGATCGCAATCCCCTTGCGCCAGTCGATTAAATTCAGTTCTTTTAAGGGGCAGTCGTCAACATAAATTTCTCCTGATGTTGGCTCATAAAAGCGACACAGTAGGCTGATAATGGTCGATTTTCCCGCACCCGACGGTCCCACTAAAGCAGTGGTTTGGCCGCGTTTTAACTCCAGGGAAACAGCCTCTATTGCCGGCCGATCTTCAGGATTGTAAGTTAAGGAAACTGACTCAAAATAGATCGCCTGCTTTAACTTATCAAAGGGAACGGTACCAGAGCGGATGTAAGGTTTATCAGAAGTGTCTAAAAAAGCCATCACCAGTGCAGCAGAACTGGCGGTAGAAACTAAACCTAGCCTCGCGACATCTAGCTGTTGCACCTGCGGTTGCAAGCGGTAGAGGATGAATAAAAAAGTCAGCAGCGTGGGCATAGCTGACTGGTTTTGCAGGAGTGCGATCGCTAAAATTGCTAGCAGGAGGAGTGCGGAAAAAACTTCATAGAGTGGATTGATCAGTCCTCCCAGGATATCGAGCTGCAAAAAGGTGTTTCGCACTTGCTGGGAAGCGCGATCGAAGCGTTCTTGTTCGTAAGGTTCCCGTCCAAAGGAGCGGATGGCTCTCATTCCCCCTAATCCCTCCCACATACGGACAGCCAACTGAGAATTAGCGTCTACAGCTTGCTCTGCCAGATGCTTGACTCGGCGCGTTACAAACTGGATGAACTGTGAGATCAAAAACAGCGCTATACTAATAATTAATGTGAGTTGCCAAGAGATAAGCAGTAACAGCGTCGCCAGGACAGTAATCGTACAAGCACAGGTAATCAAGTTAACAAATAAACTTAAAGCTTTGCTAGTTTGCCAACTCTCTGTCGCCAAAATATTCATAATCTTTCCCGATTCGCTGCGCTCTAAAAAAGAGTAGCTAACGGTTAAAGTTTGGTTGAAAATTTGGCAGCGCAATCTGTTGCTAATTCGCGAGTTTAACCAAGCAAAAAGCACAGAATTACTATAGACAATCAAGTTTTTGATGATGATGCTGGCTAAAATACAAAATGGGATGATTAAGACGCGGTAGCCAGCAGGGACAGCAACGAATATCTTATTGAGAGAATCAATGAAAGAATTGCCAGTTACAACCTGAGCTTGTTCTTGCTGTAAAGTTTGCAAAAAGGGAATGAATAAGCTAATCCCAAAGCCATCGGAAAGAGAAGCAAGCATACCCAAGGAAATCATTGCCGGGATTGCCCAAGGATATACTTTGAGGAGAGGGAGCAGAGTTCTAATAGCCTGAATTTCTTTTTTCATAAGACAACTCTGCTTTTGCAGGTGGAGTGGCGCTAACGTTCATTGGAGGGAGGATGTCCATCTTTGCTTGATTTCGCTTGACTAGGCGGGAAATTGAGCCGTGAATAATATTCCCAATCGTCACCATCAATGCGATATTTTTGCGCCTACTTTCAACTAGCAAATCCAGGCTGCTGATTTTAATTTCAGCAGAAGTCGGTTCTTGCGCTTTCAGAGGTTTTTCTATAGCCTCCTGAGATTTCCCACGCTGGGATAATAGGTTTAAAAGGCTCTTACTCAATAATCTATAAAAGCTATAGCGCAACAAAGGCGAGATGCACTCAGTTTTTAAAGCTTGGAACAACCAAAATAGTGCGGTGCGATCGCTACCATTCCGGCTGCTTTGGCGTGCTAAATACATTAAAAAATTACTGGTAGACAATCGGTAGAGAAAGTCGGGAATTTCAGGATGCCGTTGCCTGACATCTTGCAGCATTAAGGTGTGAGACTTCGCCATTGCTGTATAATTACTAGACATACTGCTGTACACTTTGCGGTATCCAATTAGGAATTCCGGTACAACTCGGAATTGATAGAATTCTGCCAACCGCAGGTACAGATCCCAATCTTCACAGCCTTGAGCACTCCGTTCTCTGTAGCTGCTGTCATACAGGCCAACTTTCTCCAAGGCAGAACGCCGGAGCATTGAAGCGCTAGCATTGCCTAAAAAATTGTGGCAGACTAGGGTTTCATACACTTCGCCTTCAATCATAAAAGTGTGGATGTCCCCGTTGAGGAACCCCTCTTCGTCAATGTCTATTGTCCACGAATAGACAACTCCTACTTCTTCTCCTCCTTCCAACATACATTGAACTTGTTTTTCGATGTTTTCAGGATACCAAATATCATCAGCATCAATCGGAGCAATATATTCTCCTCTCGAGTGCTCAATTCCTAAGTTGCGAGCAGCAGCGACTCCAGCATTTGACTGTTTCAGGAGTCGGACACGAGAATCTTTTTGGCAAATTTCTTCAACAATTTCAGGGGTTCGATCCTGGGAACCGTCATCAAC
Organism: Kamptonema formosum PCC 6407; assembly: GCF_000332155.1. GTDB lineage: Bacteria > Cyanobacteriota > Cyanobacteriia > Cyanobacteriales > Microcoleaceae > Kamptonema > Kamptonema formosum. The sequence goes on from NZ_KB235903.1 coordinate 2,194,615, forward strand.
TACTAAAACTTCAATTGCTGGATAAGTTTGAGCGAGAACAGATTTCAGCGTTTCTTCAATAAATGGTTCAGCGTTGTATGCAGGGATAATGACTGAGACGATAGGCAAATAGGGGGATTTTTGAGAATCTGGCTGCATTGGCTTTTAAGAAGGTTTATCAAAATTTTTGTCCTTTCTAGATTGGCGGCTCTACCTTACACTCATCGCAGTCAGGACTTACACAGTTGGTTGAAGAGACAGCCAAGGAGCCGCTAAGCAAATTTGTAACCTATTCTCAGTTGAAAGTCAATAGTATTATTTTGTGGGTAAATTTATCTAAGGTGATTGCGACGCAATCGCGCTCTCAATTTAATGAGTGTTTAAAGGCAAATGAACTCCGAGAATTGTGAACGCTCAATCTGCTTAAATTTCGAGTCAAACTCACGTTAAAATAGCTCCTAAGCAGGGGGCAGCATTAGCACTATAGGAGATGGTTTATATTAACATATTTTCCACCGAATTTAGATATAAAATTTGTGAGAAAAAGCTAGTTCAGCTCGATCGGTATTCATAGTGGGACTTACAGCAAATTGCAACCAAACGTACCACCGAATGAACTATCTTATTCGCAAATTTACCTAATGCGTTTGTGGTATATCTGATCGCAACTTGCTGTAAAAAGTGCGATCGCCAGCTAACAATTTTTCCAGCCCTTCTTCCCTAGCCCCTAGTCCTGAGCATCGTAGCCCCTTCTTCCCTAGCCCCTAGCCCCTTCTTCCCTAGCCCCTTCTTCCCTAGCCCCTAACTGTCCCAGTTAGCGGTAGTGACTTTCTATCCGTCAGTAAATACGATGAGAATCTGAGTGCTAAAGGCCTGACTTGAGGTTTGTGGCTAATCGGAAATCTAAAATCTAAAATCTAAAATCTACGGATATCTGCGAGCATACCAGGGGGAGCAACAAACAATGTTTAAAAAGAAATCTTCTGCTTCTTATAGCGATCGCTTCAAGAGAGATATGTCCGACATCATTGACCAACTGGATCTAAACGAGTTCCAGAAAAAATCAATGAAATCCCGCTGGCTAGATCAACTAAATTGGCTCTCAGGTAAGGCAAAACATTCTCAGAAATGGTACTACCGTCTGCGTCTGACCACAATTGTTGGCGGGGTGGTCATTCCAGCACTCGTGAGTCTGAACATCGCCGATAGTAAAACGAGAGAATATGCTATTTGGTTTACCTTCGGCGTTAGCCAAATGGTAGCGATCAGCGCTGCAATCGATGAGTTTTTTCATTATGGCGACCTTCGGATTCAGTACCGCAAAACCGCTGAAGCTCTGAAAGCAGAGGGCTGGCAATTTTTTCAACTCACTGGGCCTTATCAAGATGTTAGCAGTCATAACCAGGCTTACGTTCAATTTTCTGGTCGGGTGGAAAGCATTATCCAGAATGATGTACAAGGTTTCACAGAATTGTTGAAGCAGAAGCAAGAGGAAGAGAAGCAAAAAGCTGAAGCCAAAAAAGCTGATGCTGTTTTACCTACTGGTTATGCTCCTACTTTCGGGAGTACAAATGGTTTACCCGCTTCTAGTTCGGCTGGAACTTGGCAAGGGCCAGCAACTCGGTCAGCACCTCCGAGTCGCCAAATTGCCTCAGATTCGAGGACTCAAAGCAATGGAGAGGACTTGTCTGGAGGCTTCGACAGAGGTAGTTTGAGGCAACCTGGCCGTCGAATGGTTCCACCAGATCCCCTTTCTGAAAATGATTTAGAGGAATTGTCGGAAAGTTTTGACGGAGGTGGTTTGAGGCAACCTGGTCGCCCTATGGCCGCCGATCCGCTTTCTGAAAGTAATGGAGAGGAATTGTCGGGAAGTTTTGACAAAGGTGGCTGGAGACAACCTGGCAGAATGGCTGCCGATCCTCTTTTTGAAAGCGATGAGGAAGATTTGCAGGTAAGCTTGGATACCAGTGGCTTGACTCCTCCGGGCAGGCCGATTGCTAGTGAGCCAATGCCAGAAGGGAATGTAGACAGGGGAAGAGCTAGTGGAGGCAGAGGGCCTGTAACTTCTTCTGAGGATGCGATCGCACCCACTGCTGTACCAGATCGGTATCGGGAGCGATCGAGAGCTCATAATTAATTAACAGTTTAATTATTTGTTGTTAATTGTCGGCATTTTTCCGATTTCCTCTTCAACTATTTCTTTCATGATTTCCATCAATTCTGGCAATAGTTTTTGATTGAATTGTTGCATAGACTCGGCAAAAAGTTGAGGCATGACTTGAATTGTTTTTTGTCCCGTTGAACTGCGATAAAACGCTATCAAGTCTTTGAGTTCGTTTTCAGTAAAATATTTAGCATACACGGAGTAACTAACTTCCTGTACATATTGAGCCAGATTAATTTTCTGGGGCAATATTTCTCGGTATCGGCTGATGACCCTCCTGGCCATTTCCAGGCTTTCCTGCTGTAAATCAGCATTTGTTTCTGCCGATGTACTTTTCAAGGTGTTAGCAATAATAGTTGGCAACTGTTGTTCTAACTGAGCTAACATTAAGTCCATCATTTGGTTAAGGTTTTTGTCAGCTTCAGTAATGGTTAAAAGCTCTTGAATTAAAACCCGTTTCTCTGGCGGAATCATCTCATTAGCCAGCACGCCTCCCACTGGTAAGAAGAAGATGAACCCGGAGATACTGAGCGCAATCGTTAATTTCTTAAGCATATTTTTATAACCTACGAAGTTGATTTTTTTTCTGTACTTAGGTTGCTGGCTCTGTTGAACGCCTGCGATCGCGCCGCAGTAGCAGCATCAGTTAAACTATAGCAACCTTCTTGGCAGTTAAGATGTTGTGAGTTCCACCAAACTCGCTGATTCTATTCCCTTCTTCCCATCTCCCCCATCTCCCCCATCTCCCCTTCTTTCCCTTCTTACCCTTCTTTCCCTTCTTTCCCTAGCCCCTAGCCCCTAGCCCCTAGCCCCTTCTTACCCTAGCCCCTAGCCCCTAGCCCCTAGCCCCTTTCTATACAGCCGCTTTCACAAACTCAGCCTGGTACTATTTTACTATTGCAGTGGCAGGAAAATTGTCATCACTTCCCCCTTCTGCGGTCGTTGTCGCACCACCAATTTCCCCCCAGCAGCTCTAAATAAATTCTTCGTCACGCTCAAACTCAGACTCAAACTACCAGTTTCCGGCTGAAACATCAACAGCGGCCCAATAGATTTGAGCGGCCCATTAGGAGTTTGTTTAAAAGCCGATTCATTTTTAGTTCCAGGTTGTAGTTGAGATTCCAACTGTAATTTTAATTGATTTCCCGCCAACATCACTCCAACTTGAATGTGACTTCCTGCTGGTAGAGTGCGAGTAAAATCTTCAATTAAACCAGTTAAAACCTGATCCAACATTGTCTGATCGCTGAGTACTGTTGGTAAATTCTGTGGCAGAATTACCTCTAGAGTGTGATTGCGCTGACAAGCTTGTTTTTGCCAGCGAGGAAGATTACTTTGAAAGACTTGAGTCAGGGAAATTGCGGTTAGTTGAACTGAAGATTGCTTAGCCTGGGACATTTCCAATTCTACGGCCCTAAAAATTAAACCAAAGCGGTCAATTTGGGCAGTACATTCGGAGTCAATCATTTCTAATCGCTTAACTACTACTGGATCGAGATTGGGACGTTTCAGTAGTAGCCTAGTCAGGGTGCGGATTGTTGCTAAAGGAGTGCGAACTTCATGAGCGATCGCTTGTAGCAGTTCTACCTCTTGGGATTTGGGGTTTGGGGTTTTAGATTTGGGATTTGGCAATAATGTTCCCAAATCTGCACTTTTTCTTGCTTTCTCCTGTTGGCGGTATCCAGTTTCTTCTAAGGGCAAATTCTGCAATAGCAGGCGGCTAAACTGCATTACAATTTTGTAGTCAGGTGCGATCGGAGTAAACTGCTCAAACAAAAGTACCATCGATTTAGCACTACTCGATACTGACTTACTCAAAGTAAAGTTTGCACCTTCAGGAAAACTTGCTAGTAATTCCTCGCTATCCTTGACTCGTAGCTGCAAGATGGCCCAAGCTTGCATCACGACTGCTGGATCGAAGGAAAATAGAAAGGCGGGATTTCCTAAAGCATTTTCCCCTAATACCATTACCAGACTGAATTTAGCTGTTAACACCAAACAAAACTGCTCGTTGGCTAAAGGATCGCCGTTACAAAGAGGTAGTGCTGGTGTTGTAGGAGGAACTGATATTGTCCCTTCTGGTGCTGGTAGTAGAGGTAAAGCTTGCGAAGATAAGTAAGTGTTAGCTTCCTGCGGGTTACTGGTAAAAATCCAAGCTGCAAAGTTTTTCACTAATGCAGGGTCAGTCAACACCGAGGAAGGGCCAGACAAGATTAATCCTTGATGGGATTGGGTAGGGATTGGGGATAGGGAAGATGGGGAGGATGGGGAAGATGGGGAAGATGGGGAAGATAGGGAGGATGAGGAAGATGGGGAAGATATAGAGGAAAATTTCTCTCCCTCATTTCCTGCGGCCCTTTCCTGTTCTAATAGTTGATTAAGAGCGGCGATCGCAGCGTACCACTCCTGCTGAGCTCTGAGTCGGAGAGCGATGCGAACCCCAGAGTGCGAATAGTCTGAATTTTCATACAGCGCGATCGCATCTGAAGAGGTGATGTCATTTTTAACCCCATCTTCGGCTAAAATCTCGCTAATGGTCGGTAAAAAGTAACTGTTCACAACACACCCACCTGCAAAATTTACATTTTAGATTTTAGATTTTTGGCTTAATACTAAATCGTCTCTCTCTTCAGAGTATCGGCTTCTGTCTGTAGTGTATATTCGCATAACCGAACTAATAAGTAGCAATCTCCGCTTATTTTTTAGAGCGAGGCTGGCTGAGTGGGGTTTTCCTGGGTTAGGTTAGCTAGGGTGATGAGCGATCGCGCTGATTGAGTGAGGGGTGAGATTGAGCGATCGGCGGTTGAGCTCTCCTTATCAGCTTTGCGGAGGGAGGTAACGAGAAGTTGCGATCGCCCATGCTTTTAAAGGTTTCAGTAAATGGCGAAGTGTAGTAATTTCTTCTCCGCAGTGGTTATGGTTTCATCAAATAGAACACTTGAAAAGTCAAATTGATCCGTAAACTTGGTAAAAGCCGTATTATAAAAATTACGAAGAATAAAGGAGATAAAGGCATTCGGTGTAACTGGAGAACAAACAGGAATTCTACAGTTTTTAAACTGCCCCAAAGTTAAATGACACTTGGGATGATCTATATCTATATGATTATCTGGATCGTAGTCAAATCTGATTGGCACTGGCAATATATTCTTAGCTATTATGTCTGCATATATCTCATCCTCTTCATAAATTTCAGGTTCTTTTTGTCTGACTGATAAACCTACTGAAATTAGCTTTCGAGTAATGGTGGCGATCTGTTTATGAATATCTCGATAATTAGCCATTTTTAAAAAAGTTTTTCTTTTAGCCCATCTAGTATTTCTTGGGGTATATCTTCTTTGTAAATCTCTCCTTTGTTAAGAGCTTCAAGAAGCTCTCTTAAATCTTTTTTGTTTTTAAATATCCGATCCCGTTCCTTTGGACTCATATCTCTATTCACAAGATTCATTTCTTGCCGTTCTTTTTCAGTAGGATAGGTAAACTTAAGAGCAAAGTTTTCTTGCTTAACTTGATTATATTCAGCTTCCAGTCTTCTCATATCTTCACCATAGCCTAATACTCTTAGCCAAGCTTTGCTTCTTGTCATAGCAGTAAATAGAATATTTCTTTTTCTAGCTAGATCAGAACCTGAGAAACAAAGGTGTGCATCTATAACGTAAATCATTGCGGCTTCATTTCCCTTTGCCCTATTGATGCCAGTAAAGATAATAGCTTCTTCACTGAAGAATTCATCCGGGGAAGTTGTTATCCCCGCTAGGTTAGAATTGATTCCTCTCTCAAATAGTAGAGTTCTAGGTTCTCTGACAGCATCTCTAGTGGTAAGTGGATTAGTATGTATAACCATGATGTCATCATGTTTCAATTCATCTTCTTTTAGGTTGGTTTCTATTTGACTGACTAACCATTCCATTTGTTCTTTATTATTGTTGAATGACTTGAAGGTAATTAAGTCATCAATAGGTGAGTGAGATTCGAGAAACTTAGGACTTGTCTCATCAGTTCTAGCAAGCGTTACAGACTTCCCATCTTCTAAAGTTCCTTGCTCAACGTTGTAGCCAATATCTCTCCATAATCCAGAATAATCAAACATCTGGACTAATCCTTGATCTCGATAAATCCCAAATCCAAGGGCGTGTGCAGTCGCCAAAATTGGGCGAGAGTTTCTATAACATTTTTCTAATATAATATCTTCTTTTGGTTTTTTTGGTAAGTTTTGGAGTTGAACACGAGGTGTACCATTAATATCCTTTCCAAAAATAGCATTTGGAGATTCCATAATCTTATTATTGAGGCTTTGTAGTTCATCATAAGCATAAACTAATCTCTTCGGTTCTTTCAATATCTCATAACAAATCCGCAAAAAATGTTGGGAAAAATCCTGTGCTTCATCAATCAAAATAGCATCATAGTATTGGGTAAACTTCTTTATTTTACCAATTGCTTCTTTACAAACTGTATCAAATTCTTGACCAGAACCATTTGGAAGATTTTTTGCTTCACGAAAGTCTCTATATTCAATATTATGTTTCTTGCAAACTTCATAATAAATTCCCTCTGCATTTGGACTGCCCCAAGCGTGAATTATTTTAACTTTATCCCAATCCGGTTCTTCATTTGTATGTTCAATAGTAAAAGTGTTAATAAGTTGCTGGAACTGACCTTTCAGTGAGCGGGTATTAAAAGTTACAGCAATATTCCAATCAGGATTTTTTGCGTGCAAGTAAGCAACTTTCAAGGCTAAAACTATAGTCTTTCCTGAACCGGCAAGTCCTCTAATTCTTTGTACACCTTCGACCGTTTCAAGTACAGCGGCACTTTGATTTCTATCTAAATTAGCAATCGAATCCTCTAATTTACTAAGTTTCGCTCCCTTAGAGTCTTCTTTCTTGACATAGTTCCGCTGCTTTCTTTTTCTTATGGATGTTATGGCTTGTATTACTGAAGTTAGTTTTTCAAAATAATCACTATTTTCCCACTTTTGAAAGTGAATAAATTCTTTCAAATCACAATCATTAATAGCGACTATATACTCCTCTGAAACATCGTTTGGTTTATGACTCCAAGCGGGTGCGTAAGTTATAACGCCAATCTCAACCATTAGATTTCTCTTATTGGTAAGAGAGCTATGTTGGAGCAATTTCGCCTGAATTTTGTTGACGCTCTCATCCTGTACTTCTTCCAAATTAATATCAGTTTTAGTACCCTCGACAATGTTAAAAATAATAATGCCATGTTTCCTAGAGACAAGAAGAGCATCAATTTGATAACCTCCTTGAGATGTACCTATTATTGGATATCCTAAATATAAACTTCCATCAATGTCATCTCTTCTACTCTCAAAGTAATCAGCGAGTCTTCTGGAAGACTCAGGTTTATTTTTTACATCGCCTCTGACAATATTAAGCATAATATTTCCTTTTATTAAAGTACGTTGTCTATTGTCTATTATACCAAAATCTAATACTAATGTCGCGCATCTACTTTTCCAACCTAAATCCTTTAGCGCAAGGCGCTGAGGAGCTAAACTGATTACCCCCTAAGTTAACCAACCGACATTAATTATTCAACTCCAGACAAAACACAATTTGGGAAATTTATCAATTAGGATAGGAACTCCTAAAGGGTGTTTTTGTGCTATAATTTTAGTGTTTTTCAGAGCGCAACTGTCCAACCAAGTGGACTAACTCTGGTAAAATCAGCTTTTCGACAGCCAGTTGTACCGCATTGCTAGAACCGGGAAGAGAAAAAACCAACTTCCCTCGATAAACCCCAGCCGTAGCGCGAGATGCGATCGCTCTCGATCCTATTTCCTGATAACTCAGCCAGCGAAACAACTCTCCAAAGCCTGGTAAAGTCTTTTCTAGCAAACCCTCGATCGCATCGTAAGTAGTATCTCGCGGCGCAATCCCAGTACCCCCGTTGAAAATTAGCGCATCCAAGTCCGAGCGCTGGCAGAGCGATCGCACCTGGGATATAATTTGTTCGGGTTCGTCTTTAACCAGAGTGTAAAACCCGACTGCATGACCAGCATCTAAAAGTAATTGTTTAATTAATTGACCGCTCTTATCCGTTTCCTGCGATCGCGTGTCGCTGACAGTAATCGCAGCACAATTCACACTTATTTTAGAACTATCAGGGTGAGGAAGTACTGTCATACATATTTCTCTGAACTAATAGGTAATCGGGACTGGGAAATTACCCATCCCCAATTACCATCAATTACCTCTTACCGCTTACGCCTTGCTGAATCCTAAGCCGTGTTCTTCCGAATAGCGTTCCATGAAACGCATAAATCGATCCCAATCTTCTACAGATTTCATCAAGTATAGTGCTTCCAGAGATGCCGGCTGACCATTGATGAATTTAGCTTTAACTTCCCGCGTCGTAATTTCGCCTTCTTCATCAATCATATACATCCCAGTAATTTCTTCTGTACTGCTGTTACTAAGAGCTTTGGGATTTTCAAAGGTAAAGGTAGCAGTACCCTGATTGCCTGTTTTAGAACGAGTGAGGCGCACATCTGGGATTACATCTTCGTCAATACCCCTGGAAAATTGAATTTTAGCCATAATTTTGCGATCGAACCTTAAAGATTGATTAAATTGTCATTGTTTTAATCATAAAACGACGCGGGTATCTCTACACGGAAGAGATGGGATAGAGGAGATGGGGAGGATGGGGAGATGGGGAAGATGGGGAAGATGGGGAGGATGGGGAGGATGGGGAGGAGTGGGGAGGATGGGGAAGGTGGGGAGGATGGGGAGGATGGAGAAGATGGGGAGGATTTAGCTACCCTATCTCCCCCGCTCCCCCGCTCAAGAGCTCCCCCGCTCAAGAGCTCCCCCGCTCCCCCGCTCCCCTAGTTCCTAGACTATATAAGGAGAATTAATCGCATCGGCGCGACCTATGGCTACCAAGGCTTGATAGATTAGAGCGCAGATTTCAGCACGGTTAATTTCCCGCATGGGTGAGAGTTGATTGCGGTTGGGGTAGTTGACTACAATCTTACGTTCAGTTGCCGTTGCTACTTCGTCAATGGCGTAGCTGGGAATTTGAGCGCGATCGCCATATACACTCACAGCATTTAGATTCCCACCCGTCAACTGTAAGCCATTTACCAAAGACACGATCGCCTCAGTACGAGTTAAATTTTGATTTGGTCGGAATGTCCCATCTGGAAATCCCGCTACAAATCCTCCTTTGTTTGCCTTATCGATCGCTTCCTTACCCCAAAAATCCGCCGCCACATCCTTAAAAGTCGTACCAGCGCGTCTGGGATTAAGTTCAAACGCCTTAGCTAACAAAGCTGCATATTGAGCGCGAGTTAAACTATCGTTAGGCTTAAATGTCCCGCCAGGAAACCCACTGACAATACCCTTGGCTGCCAATCGTTCAATAAACTCTTTTCCCCAATGTCCGCTAATATCGCTAAACTGTCCACCCCCAGGCGTAGGTGTAGGTGTAGGTGTTGGAGTTGGTGTAGGTGTTGGAGTTGGAGTTGGCGTTGGCGTGGGAGTTGGCGTTGGCGTGGGAGTAGCTGTACCGCTAAACTCCACTAAACCCTTAACCCGCGTTGCAGTTAGCTGGTTTCCTACAGAAAGGATCTTAAAGGAAGTAGCATTTTGTAAGTCAAATTGACCATTATCTTGCCAGATATTACCGCCAGCATCTTGACCAGTGCCGATATCTGGCAGTGATTTAACTGTCACCGTCAGACCGTCTTGTATATTTTTCTCAATCCGATTTTTACGCAAAATCGGTCGCGAATCGCCAGAAAGGACAATTCCTGAGCGATTTTCCAAAATTTGGTTCTCTGCAATTAGAGGTGCTGCATTATCTTGGATGGCAATACCGTAACCTGTGTTTTGAAACTTGTTGCGGCGAATTTCCCCTTTAGCGCTACCTGCCATTGCCAAACCGTTACCGACATTTTCGGTAAACACGCTGTCGAAAATTGCTGGCTTGGCGCTACCAGTGGCAAATACGCCTTCTCGCTTGGATTTGGAGAGAGTGCAGTTAGCGACTGTGGCGGCTACTGATTCTATCCAAACTCCTGTACCTCTAGTATCGCCATTGGTGACAGTTGCACCGCGCAGTTCCGCACCTTCTGCCAGCAAGACTGTAACGTTTTGACCCGCTGCGGTGGGACTGACAAATTTGCCGCTACCTTGAATCAGAACGGTGCTGCCTTTGTTGGTTTCGCTGCCTATGACTTTCACTCCGGCAGGAATTTGTAGGGGGAAGGCTTCGCCGGAAGCAGCGCTGTAAGTTCCCGCTGCTAGCTGAATTATGGTTCCCGATGGAGCTTGCTGTAGAGCGCGGCTGATTGTTTTAAATGGAGCCGATTGGCTGCCGGAGGCTGAATCGCTGCCTGTACCCGGATTGACGTAAAGTGTTGCCATAATTTTGTTTGCTAGAGATTTTTTCTTCAGGCTACGTGCAATCTAAATCTTTTGCAGCCGCTAAGGCGGTTTAAGAGGGGCTAGGGGCTAGGGGCTAGGGGCTAGGGAAGAGGGAAGAAGGGTTTAGAATCAGGGTTTTAAATTCAGAATGTCCTAACTGCCTTGGCAACTGCTATACATTGCAGGAAAGTCTAGGAAAATGTCGTTCTATCGTTGACTCCCAACTGATTAAGATTAGGAAGATTAGGAGAAACATCTGATTTTAGCGGCGAAATGGTTTTAGCATCAGGTGCTGGGATTTCCGATGCTGCATTGGGTTGGCCGCCTAAGCCTTCTAACAATTTTGGCTTGCTATCTGATTGAACTCCTGGTGTCCCATTGGGTTGTTCTTCCATCGGGCCTAACCAGGACATTCGACTCGGTACGGGTTTGCGAGCTGGCTGGAAGCTTTGCAGCACTTCTGATAGCTGGAGTCCTTCTAGAGAAACTGACTTAGATTCTCGCAGCTTATGCCAAACTGAGCGGGACATTAGCAAGGTGTTTTCGATGCGGTTGGCTCCTACTTGTTCTAAATAGGCTTCGCGTTCCGGCTGATAGTCGGCGGAGGCGAGGTGTAGGGTTTGAGCTGGAAAATCCTGGGCGAGACGGGCCATTTGGGAAAGTAGCTCTGGGTAAAGCCAGGTATAGGCTGGGTGGACTGTCAACTGGGCGACGTGGGGGCGATCGCCATCACGGGACAATTGCACCTGAAAATAGCCGATCGCGGCTTTCCGTTGGGGTTCAAAGACGTAACCGCTCACTACCTCAGTGCGTTCGGCCCACTGTCTAACTCCTTCAACTAAAGCTCTCAAAAAGCTGGATTTGAAGTCTTGGATGTGGCGATCGAAGACTTGGCGCACCAATGGTGGCATTGATGCAGTATCTAATTGATAGAGTAACTGGGCATCAGCGTTACTGACGGGTAAGAGGTTGGGTAAATCTGGTGTCGCTTCGGCTAATTGTTGAAGCCGCTCTTGCGCGATCGCCCAATAAGTCATTTGAGCCAGAGGTTGAAAGCCATTCTGCCGATAAAGTGCCAGAGTGGTTTTGTCATTAACATTCACCTCTAGCAGCCAAGTGCGGGCTTCCCAAATGCTTTCAAAGCAATAGCGCAGTAGTAACGAGCCGATACCTTTGCTTCTAGCTTCTGCATCCACGAATGCTCTATCAATTCGCCAAGTGCTGCGGGTACGGTTGAAGGGGGAAACCTGAACCACGCCTCTAACTTGACCGCTTTCTTCGGCAACGTGGGCGCGGAAAAGGTACTGACAAGGATTGGGGAACAGGCTCAAAAATTTTAGCAGCCAACACCAGCGACGAATCTGCTGTAACTTTCTGCTGAACCCTAGATCGCTAGTGGCAACTTTATTCTCTTCTAAATCTGTTGTCTGGACGTACAACTGCTCAATTGCATCTATGTCCCGGTATTGAAAGGGGCGGATGACAACTTGATTTTGGTTTTGCGACAGGAATGGATTCATATCGGGAGGGGGTGGGGGGTGGG
>NZ_KB235903.1:2506802-2594738 GCF_000332155.1 Kamptonema formosum PCC 6407
AGGTGCTAAACGGTTCCTGAGACTATTGTCAATTTCGGCTTTTAATTCTGTGCGTTTAGTGATAATTTCCAACGCTGTTTTTTTGGCAGTGGCAGCTTTTAGGACTTCGGAAACTGCCGGATTCAAAATTCCATCCACAATTTGTTCTTCGCTTCCTACCTGCTGGTAAACTTGATTCGCCTTAGTGGGGTCTATATTCCAGTTTATTGCTAGATCGGCAGTAATTCTTTGCAAATCTTTAGATGCTGCTTCTGCCTTCAAATCAGTCTTTTGTACGCGAACGCTGAGAGTTTTAACAGATGTGACTATTGGCATAACTGGGTGAATGCCTTCATCTAATATTTGCTCCTGAACTTTGCCGAAGCGCATGACTACGCCTCGTTCGCCAGCATTAACAATGGTAAAGGGTTTAAAAAGCAGGGCTCCGATCGCGATGACAACGCCGCCGATGATGTATACGGCAAGGTTGTAAGGAAAAGCTGTTTGGGTGATTTTCATAAATCTTAGTACCTTATATTAGTCTTATCTAGTATTTCTCTATGTTAGCCTTTGAGCGAAAATTCAACTCTCATAAACTTTTCCGCCGATCGAGAGAAATCAAGGTGTGAGATTGCTTTGGGGTTGCTTAGTGCCCTCAGATTGCTTAGTTCCTGGCAACTGTGGTACGTTTAGCTCTCGCAATGACAGAAAATTGTAGTAACTACGTAAGTCTTAATCTAAAATTATTTTTGATAAATTTACTTCCAATGAAGATTTCGCAACGACATGAATGGCCTGAGACTGTTGAGGAGGCGATCGGGATTCAGCAGCAACTCCAGTCGGAGGTAATCGCCGAAGACCAACTCGGAACGATCCGCTATGTCGCCGGCGTGGATGTGGCCTATGAAGAAAAAACGGCGATCGCACAGGCGGCTGTCGCAGTTTTGACATTTCCTGACTTACAATTAAAGGAACAGGTCGTTGTCCAAGTCCCTGTGAGTTTTCCCTACATTGCCGGTTTTTTATCCTTTCGGGAAGTACCCGCAGTGCTGGCAGCCCTAGAAAATCTCACCACTACCCCGGACTTAATTCTTTGTGATGGTCAAGGTTTAGCTCATCCCCGGAGGTTTGGTCTCGCCTGTCATTTGGGAGTATTGACACAAGTTCCTACTATAGGTGTTGCTAAAACTCGTTTTATCGGAGAGCATGAACCAGTACCCTCCGAACGTGGTAGTTGGCGGCCCTTGTGCGATCGCCAGGAAATTATTGGTGCTGTACTCAGAACCCAAAACGGAGTAAAACCGATTTATATTTCCATCGGCCACAAGGTAAGCTTAAATAAAGCTATTGACTGCGTGATGCGTTGTACTCTAAAGTATCGTCTACCTGAGACAACACGGTATGCCGATCGACTCTCATCAGGTTAACAGAGGAATGCCCAAAGACAAGACTAGAAAAGCAACAACGAGGCGAGGATTCTGAATATTCCCTCATAACTTAAATGAAAAATCAACTGTGGGTGCGCTCTAGTGGACACCTATGAATTAAGGAAGTCTTTTCTGTAGGGTTGAAAGTTGTATGCTTCCCCCGATGTAAAAAAAGATTATCCCTTAGAAAGATGTACGAGGGTTCTGAAATTTTTAGAATAACCCTCAGATGCTAAAAACATTTGCAAAAACAAGGAGCATTGGCATGGCAGAGAAAAGTAAGCGCGGATTCGCCTCTATGGACGCAGAAAAACAGCGCGAAATTGCTAGTAAAGGCGGAAAAGCAGCCCACGCAAAAGGAACTGCCCACGAATTCACCCCTGAAGAAGCTAGACAAGCTGGCCAAAAAGGTGGGGAAGCAGTTAGCCGAAATCGTGAACACATGGCAGAAATTGGCCGCGAAGGCGGTCGCAAAAGCCGTAAGAGCGAAAGTGTGTAAACTAAAAGCAGTAAACTTGCATATCCCCGCGTCCAATCAGATTTAAGTTGATAGGACAACAAAAGCCCCCAAAGTGGGGCTTTTTGTTTGGCTTTTTCCTAGAAGGCAGAATTTAGTTATCAACAAGAGTCGGAAAAATTCATTGTTTAGAAGAGATTTAGTTATCGATAAGGGTAGAAGGGAAATACAATTCCCAGCAATGGTTTCAGCAATTAATAACGTCAAGCGTGACCTTGGCGGTTCCGGTACAAAATATTAGACTTGGACAGCGAATAATGTAAGGGTTAGCTATTATGTGTTCGATAACTTTAGAGTGGACAGAAGCAGGTCAACTCGTAACCCAGACAATTCAAGGGAAACAGGCGAGCAAAAATCCGGGTACTGTACGGATAGGGCGCGATCGCACGCGGTGTGATTTAGTTGTATCTCACCCGACTGTATCTGGGCTCCACGTTGAACTATTTTTTAATGACCAGACAAATATGTTCTATCTGCGGAATTTGCGGGATAGTAACCCACCGCTAGTTGATGGAAAAATATTAAATCAGGGAGAGGCAGTTCTAAATTCTGGCACTTACATCTATTTGGGACAAGTGGAAGTAAAGGTGGTTTCGGTTTTTCTTGGTACGAGTGGGGTTCCCCCGACGGTTTTACTACCTCCACCCGCAAATGTAGCCCAGTACCCGTCGGCAACGGGGCCCACAGAATACGGTTTGAAATGTCCCAAGTGTCTGCACATTTCTCCCTACTCCCAGTTAGATATTGGTTGTCCTTGGTGTGGTACTTCTTTAGCAGCAGCGGTAAGTGTAGTGTTACCGCCCTCCGGTTCGCAGTAATATAGCCGAAGGAAGAAGGCTTTAGTGACAGGACTTACGCACCCAACCAAAGAAACCGGGTTTCGACGGAGCTCGACCAGCAGTTTTTTGACGAAAATAAGTAAATCCATGTAATTAAACATAAGATAACGATGGCTAAAAAGTTGGCTGTATAAGCGTTCTTCCTTCTCTCCTAGATAACTAAATCCTTCTTCCTTCTTCCTTCTTCCTTCTTCCTTCTTCCTTCTTCCTTCTTCTGCCTCCTGCCTCCTGCCTTCTAAATTATGAATCCTCAACCCTTGCGCCTTCAACTCAGTTGGGAAGACACAAGCTTAGGCGATCGCCGCGAGCCCTTGCTGGAACTACCAATTGCTATAGGGCGAATCTTTGAGAGTATGCCGGCGACAATTAATGGCGATCGCGTTTCTAGAATTGCCCTCAACAACAGTCAAGTCTCTCGCTTCCACGCCGCGATCGCTTTAGAAAAAGGCAGTATTGTTGTGACGGATACAGGCAGCCGCAACGGTACTTTTGTCAATGGTATCCGCCAACATCGCAGCGTTTTAGCTAATGGCGATACTCTCCAAATTGGCCCCTATTCAATTGTTATTTACTTCGCCCCTAGTCATAGTTTACCTACTAGAAATTCCCAGATTTTTTTCAACCCCACTACAAATTTACCCGATCCTAATTGGTTTCCCCAACTACCTCTGTCTCCACCTTCACCCAGCGGCTCTAGAGGAAGTGGCTTTCCCCCGCCTATATTTTTGCAATCTGCTGTTTTGACAGCACAATCAATCTATGCTACTGGCTTACCAGTTAGTGAAATTGATTATGCTGCAATTGGGGGAGGATTGGGTAGTTTCTTTTGGGTAAATTTACTAAGAATTTGTGGAGTAAAAACTTCTCAAATTTGGGCTTTAGGGATGGAAGATAAACCCTACGCTCGCTATCAACGCCTCTGTCTCAATTCTCAAATTCCAGCCCACGAAAGATTACGTTCCAATTCTGATTCCTGTCCCGATAATATTTGGGGTTGGCCTCCCTACGCAGTGCGAGAAGCTTGGCGGGAAATGCTGGATGGACATTTGGGCAAGTCGTTGAAGTTGATGTGGCAAGTTTTTTCAGAACCAACTTTTGCGGAAACTTACACGCCAAAATCTGGTAATGTGTTCGATTCAATTGATAGAGAAGCTGATAGAATTGGGTGGAAAGAAATCTATCGCTATGGACGAGTTCTGAGTATTCGTAAAACTGATGATGGTAGATATGCGATCGCTTATTCTTCTTCTAGTGCTAGCCAACGCTCTCATGCTTTTGTTATAGCTAAATATGTGCATTTAGCTACGGGCTATCCAGCGATTCAGTTCCTCCCGGATTTGCAAGCTTATCGCGAACAAACCCGCGATTTCAAGTCAGTTGTTAATGCCTATGAAAGTCACGATTTTGTCTATGAATATTTAGAACGCAATGGTGGCACAGTATTGATTAGAGGTCGGGGAATTGTAGCTTCGCGGGTGGTACAGCGGCTTTATGAAGCTAGGGCGAGAAATCAGAATATTCAAGTATTGCATTTGATGCGATCGCCTAGACCGCAAGGTAATAAATTCGGTCGCGCCAGACGAAAAGTAGAAAATCACTGTGAATTTCAGCCTTTCAACTGGCCAAAAGCTTGCTGGGGCGGGGACTTGCGGGTAATTCTGGAGAATGCTGCTATTGAGAATCGCTCAGAACTTCTGACGGATTGGGGTGGTACTACTACTGCTAATCGCAGCGATTGGCGGCGTATAGTCCGAGAAGGCCTCAGTCAAGGATGGTATCAAATTACTTTTGGGGAAGTGGAACGAGTCGAACGGGATGCTCAAAACCGCACGGTGACTTATATTCAGGAGAAGGGGTTAAAGGGACAGCTACAGTTAGCGGCGGATTTTATTATTGATGCGACTGGTTTGGATGCTAAAGTCAAGACGAGCCCGCTGCTAGAAGATTTAGTCAATCAATATAACCTCCCTCTCAATCATTTGGGGCGTTTGAGTATTAGTAATGATTTTGAATTACGGGAAATGCGATCGCCTCTGACTCCCGTTAATCAGGGGAAAACATCAAATGCCCTTCTTGCTAAGGGAAGCTGGGGCGATCGAGGGGGCCGAATGTATGCCGCAGGCGCAATTACTTTAGGTGGCCCCTACGCACCTGTAGATAGTTTCCTGGGTTTACAATATGCTGCCCTGCGCTCTATTGAGAGTTTAGCGGCGGCGCGAGCTCCAGGGATGCAGAGTTTGGGCGCTGTGAGATCCCTAACTCAGTGGTGGAAGTGGGCCCTCAACCAATCTCCAGGTTGAAAATAAAAAACGCCCAAATTGCGGGCGCTCGTCAGGGTGCATCTACTATGCTTACTAGCATACACCCTTAAGGGGTAATACCCCTCAATTAATTAATAAAAAGTTATAATTTGGTCTCAATTGTGTTAATTGGTAATGGGTAATGGCTAATGGGTAATGGGTAATGGCTAATGGGTAATTGGTAATGGCTAATTGCTAATTGCTAATTGCTAATGGCTAATGGCTAATTGCTAATTGCTAATTACCCATCTCCCCCATCTCCCCCATCTCCCCCATCCTCCCCCATCTCCCCCCATCTCCCCCATCTCCCCGCCCCCCGCTCCCCCGCCCCCTCTCTTTCCCTAGCCCCCTAGCC
This sequence comes from Kamptonema formosum PCC 6407, assembly GCF_000332155.1. GTDB lineage: Bacteria > Cyanobacteriota > Cyanobacteriia > Cyanobacteriales > Microcoleaceae > Kamptonema > Kamptonema formosum. Next base: position 2,512,220 of record NZ_KB235903.1, read on the forward strand.
CCTTCTTCAAAATGACTCCTACTCTCTTCGGTCGCTGGCAGACTCGGTTATTACTATTTGCAACTGTGGGAGTTGCAGTAACAATACCTTTTTTTTTAGGATTAATTGGCTCTAAATCAGGTTGGATATTTTTCTGGATACTAGGATATATAGGGATTTTTGGATTGATTTGGGATGTTTTATATATTTACATTCAGCAGTTCCGGTGGGATCGAGATTGGCCGGGAGCTTTTCAATTGTTGAGCGGTGTTTGGGAAGCTATTTTTTTGGTGTTTTTGATCGAAATTCTGGGTTTACCAGGCATAGAGCAGGAGGATTTTGATTTAGCCGCCTTTGGCTTGCACTATAGTTTAGTCTGGGTGACAATTTATCTCGCGTCGCAAACATTACTCCGAGTTTTATTTCCCTACTGGCGTTTCCGTGGCGGTCAATGGTTTTAAGTTATTTAACTTAAATTTAAGTCGTTGTAAGATTAAGCTCGCGCTGTATTTGCTCGATATCAATAATATTAAGAGATCGTTAACATCTCTCTAATCACTCAAAAATAGAGTATAATTGAAATCAATATTTAAAATTAGGGTAATTTGCTGCCATTCGTGGGTTATGTGGCATCAAAAGCTCTGCAAAATCTTCAGACTAGAAAAAAAATAAATTTTCTGAATGCTTGCCCATAAGTCGGAAAGTTTTTCAGGGGGGATCTAGTAGCTGTTAACTCTGTAGAGAACTAATATGGATAATAATCAGGTTCAGAATCAAAGTCAAGCTAAGGAGTCTCAAGTAAAGGAAGCTAGAGTAGATGAAATCAAGGCAAATTTAGGAGAACATACTATAGAAACTTACGGGCAAGCCTTTGCCAATTACAAGTATGTAGATGAGAAATTGCGAGAAACAATTAAAGAACTATCCGAACTAAAATTTGCACTAGATAACTCAGCGATAGTTGCCATGACTGATGCCAAAGGCATTATCAGCTATATCAACGATAAATTTTGTGAAATATCTAAATATAGCCGCAAAGAGCTGATTGGGAAAACTCACAAAATTATCAATTCTGGCTATCATTCTCAAGAATTTTTCAAGGAATTTTGGCAGACTATTACCGCTGGTAAAGTTTGGAAAGCTATAATTAAAAACCGGGCCAAAGATGGAACATATTACTGGGTAGATACCACCGTCATACCCTTTTTAGATGAAAGCGGGCAACCCTATAAATATTTATCGATCAGATATGAAATCACAGAGGCTAAGGAAGCAGAGGAGGAATCTCGCAAACAGGCGGAACAACTGGAAATTGCCCTAAAAGAGCTAAAAATTACTCAATCCCAGCTAGTTCAAGCTGAAAAATTATCGAGTTTAGGGCAATTAGTTGCTGGAGTTGCCCATGAAATTAATAATCCTGTCAGCTTTATCTATGGAAATCTTGTTCATGCTAATGAGTACATTCACTCCTTGCTAAAATTGCTGAATCTTTACCAGGAAAATTATCCGAATCCAGTCCCAGAGATTAAAATGGTAGCTCAGGAAAGTGATGTAGATTTCTTAATAGAAGATTTGCCAAAACTACTAAGTTCGATGAAAATGGGGGCGAACCGGATTCGCGAGATAGTTTTGTCTTTGCGGAACTTTTCAAGACATGATGAAGCTAAAATGAAGCCAGTTGATATTCACGAAGGCATCGATAGTACGCTGCTGATTCTACAAAATCAACTTAAAAGACAAGGTAAACTTGCTGAAGTTCGCGCGATCAAAGAATATGGTAATCTGCCGCTAGTTGAGTGCTACCCAAGTCAGTTAAATCAGGTATTTATGAATATTATTGCTAATGCAATTGATGCTTTAGAAGGATTCAGAATTAAGCAACTCCAAGTAATGAAAAACAAGGAAGAAGAAATAGAGGTTTATTCTCTTTGCCCGATTCCTACAATTAGGATTAAGACTAAAGTGGGAGAGGAAAATCAAGTCATAATTTCTATTATTGACAATGGATGTGGGGTAGAACCAGAAGTTATGCAACGGCTATTCGACCCATTTTTTACAACAAAAGATGTAGGAAAAGGTACTGGCTTAGGGCTGTCTATTTCTTACCATATTATCGTCGAAAAACATAAAGGTAAGTTAGAATGTTTTTCACAGCTTGGCTGTGGAACTCAGTTTGTAATTTCGATTCCTATTTCTCAGCAAGATCGCGTCTAGAATGAAAAAATCTTACTGTATTTTCTCTTTTTTCGCAGGCTCAGGCTTTCTCGATTTAGGTTTTGAGTTGAGTGGTTTTAAGATAGCTTATATCAATGAAATTTTCTCGCCATTTATGCAGGCTTACCGTTACTCTCGTAAATGCCTAAATCTGCCATTGCCAGAATATGGTTACTCTGAAGGAGAGGAGGCAGATGTAACGCGACTGACAGCAGGAGAAGCAGCGCTAAAGTTGCGAGAATTGATGCAGGATGCCCGTAAAAATAATGATATTATTGGGTTTATTGCTGGGCCGCCTTGTCCTGACTTTTCTGTTGGTGGAAAAAATCGAGGTCAGGAAGGGGAGAAGGGTAAGCTTTCTGCTGCTTACGTTGAGTTAATTTGTCAGCAACAGCCTGATTTCTTTTTGTTTGAAAATGTTAAAGGTTTGTGGAGAACTCAAAAGCATAGAGTGTTTTTTGAGGAGTGTAAAAATCGGCTAAACCAAGCTGGCTATGTATTGACAGAGCGCCTAATTAATGCAATAGAATATGGAGTGCCACAAGATAGAGATAGAATTATTTTACTAGGTTTCCGTAAGGATTTAATTAAGGATAGGGGCATCAAACTTGATGAAGTTGGGGGAATGTTGCCTGAAGGTGTTTTTCCTTGGAATAGTCAGATTATATATCCCAAGTCCCAGGCTTTTGCTTACTCTTGGCCCTCTACGAATTCATTTGAAGAAAATTCGCTGCTTCCTTGTGCAAATGGCATTCCTCAAGAGTTAACAGTTGAGTTTTGGTTCCAGAAAAATGATGTGATGAATCATCCCAATGCTGAACATTGTTTCAAGCCGAAAGCCGGGATTAAGCGCTTTGCTGTTGTTGATGAGGGAGATGATTCGAGAAAGTCATTTAAGCGGCTGCATAGATGGCGTTATTCACCGACAGCCTGTTATGGGAATAATGAAGTGCATTTACATCCTTACAAAGTTCGTCGGCTATCTGTCGCGGAGGTGTTGGCTATTCAATCTTTGCCTAAAGAATTTGTATTACCGGCTTCGATGACGCTAAGTAATATGTTTAAAACTGTGGGAAATGGTGTACCTTTTTTGGCGGCGAAAGGAATTGCCAAAAGTATGATTGAGTTTTGGGAGAGAAGTGAGTATAAAGCTTACAGTACCAGTGAATATATTCACAGTTCATTGACAACTGCTATATAATCTATCAAGGTTTAAAACCTTGATTCTCTAAATTGCCGACAGCCTACTATGACCGCCACTCCCCGCCGCTATCACATTACCACCTTCGGATGCCAGATGAACAAAGCCGACTCGGAACGCATGGCCGGCATCCTAGAAGATATGGGTTTCGAGTGGTCTGAAGACCCCAATGAAGCCAGCTTAATTCTCTACAATACTTGTAGCATTCGGGACAGTGCCGAACACAAAGTTTATTCCTATCTGGGAAGACAAGCCGGCCGCAAGCGTGTAGAACCAGAACTGACTTTAATTGTTGCTGGATGCGTGGCCCAGCAAGAAGGCGAAGCGTTACTGCGGCGAGTTCCTGAATTAGATTTAGTGATGGGGCCGCAACACGCAAATCGCTTACAAGATTTACTTGAACAAGTGTTTGATGGCAATCAGGTAGTTGCTACAGATGCCGTCCATATTATGGAAGATATCACTAAGCCGCGCCGCGATAGTAAGGTGACAGCTTGGGTGAATGTAATTTATGGCTGTAATGAACGCTGCACTTATTGTGTAGTGCCGAATGTGCGGGGTATTGAACAGTCGCGAACTCCTAAAGCAATTCGGGCAGAAATGGAAGAATTAGGTCGTCAAGGTTACAAGGAAGTAACTTTATTGGGGCAAAATATTGATGCCTATGGTCGCGATTTGCCCGGAACAAAACCCGATGGTAGCAATCAGTATACCTTGACTGATTTACTTTACTATGTAAGCGATGTGCCGGGGATTGAACGGATTCGTTTTGCAACTAGCCACCCGCGTTATTTCACGGAAAGGTTAATTAAAGCTTGTGCAGAATTGCCCCAGGTATGCGAACATTTTCACATTCCCTTTCAATCGGGGGATAATGACATTTTAAAGGCGATGGCGCGGGGTTATACTCAGGAAAAATATCGCCGGATTATTGAGACAATTCGTCAATATATGCCGGATGCTTCAATTAGCGCTGATGCGATTGTTGGTTTTCCTGGGGAAAGCGAAGCACAGTTTGAAAAGACGCTGAACCTAGTAGTTGATATGCGGTTTGATTTGGTGAATACGGCGGCTTATTCGCCTCGGCCTGGAACTCCAGCAGCTTTGTGGGATACCCAGTTAAGCGAGGAGGTAAAGGCTGATAGGTTACAACGTTTAAATCATGTGGTTACTCAGACGGCAATGGAACGTTCGCAGCGCTATCTGGGACGTATTGAAGAAGTGCTAGTAGAAGACCAAAACCAGAAAGATGCAACTCAAGTTATGGGTCGAGGACGTGGCAACCGTCTGACATTTTTACGGGGAAATATTGAGGAGTTAAGGGGTCAGCTAGTGCAGGTAAAAATCACTGATGTTCGTGCCTTCAGTTTGACTGGCGATCTCTGGTATAATGGCTCAGTTTCATAATTTGCAATTATAGGTTCTAAAATGAAGGGATTAAAACCAGTTAATGTTGACCAGTACAGTCAAGTTAAAAAGTTGCTTGGCTTAATGCTAATTTCGGGAGTTTTAGGGATTAGCTTTTTTGGTTGTGCTCAACCAACTCCTGAAGCTAATGAACCGGCAGTAACTCCAAAACCAACGGCAAGTGCAACTCCGCAACCTAATTCTACAACTCCTACATCTCAAGCGAATCAAACAACTGTAACTCCAAAACCAACGGCAAGTGCAACTCCAAAACCTAGTCCCACAACTCCTACATCTCAAGTTAATCAAGTACCTCAATCTGAGTTACCAAAGCCTAATGCACAAGGAGACTATCAAAGAACATCTCATAAATATTGGCAAATTGTCGATCCAAGTGGCAAAGGTGTTACTTGCCGAATGGGAAAATCTTCGATTGAACAAATACAAACTCCTGGTAACTCTGTGGTCTTAGATATTCCTAACTGGCCTGTAATTGGCACTTTTAAACAGGGGCAAAATTTTGAGATTAACTCTGGCCCGGCAGGATTTGGCGTATTGCTTGACAATAACAAACAACCCTGGATTTACGTAGAAAAAAGCTCGGTTCAAGGTGCCCCTAGTAAATGTTTTGTTCGGGCTAATAGCAGTTCTGTCAAACCAGTGCAGAAGTCATAGCTAGGGGCTAGGGACTAGGGGCTAGGGGCTAGGGAAGAGAGAAGAGGGAAAAGCTTACGACCTAATGGTTAGAGTCGATAGGAGCGTTGCCACTCCTACCTCTCCTTCAGAACCGGACGTGATACTTTCGCATCATCCGGCTCCTTGATAATTCCACCTTATTGATGTTCCCTTTTCCCCTCTTTCTTGCCCAGGCTCTTAGCTTTTGCCATGTCAGGTCGTCAACCTTTGAGAAGGTGTCCTTACTAACGACTGTCGAGTAATAGTTTGACCATCCCCTAATGATTGGATTGAGCTTACTGATTAAAGCAGCTTGAGGGGGGGTTTTGTGGGTGTCTATTACTTCAGCAATCTTGGCTAGATGAGTCTTAACCTTGGTTGAGGCGATGGCACGCCATCGAACTCACGTTCTTTTAGGTGCTATCTATTCTGCGATGGAGGTTATGTTCACACGATTTATAGAAACCTAAGCTATAAATCCTATCCATTTACCTTTTGGTCAGAGCCTATCAGCCTAATTTGGCTCTTTTTCGTATAACGCAGTTTAAGCGATAGTTCACTTTCGTTCACCATTAGGGAACTCCCTCTAGCACTTGTCCGCCTTAGACTGGCGGTTTCCGTTACCAACGCGAGTCTGCACTCCGACTATTTCGTTACCTACTGGGTCGTGACCGGACTTGCTTTGAGTCTTTTACGTGAGGGTAAGGGGTGTGAATCCCTTAGCGGAGGCGGCTCCGCATACTAAACGACCATTTCAGGTCGCGCTGGGTTAAACGAATCGCACGATTATGAACCAGAGGTAAGAGTTGGAGTTGCCCTAAACGACGAAAGCGGTTGCGATCGCAAATCCAGGGCTTATATCAATTCCGGTGCAGCCGGAATTGATATTACGCATTACAGTGCTGCCGCCGTCTTAGTGTTATCCTTAACCGCCTAGAGGTATCTTGTACTGTCTTCCCTCTTCCTTCTTCCTTCTTCCTTCTTCCCTCTTCCTTCTTCCTTCTTCCCTCTGCTAAGCAATTTAGCTTAGTCTTTTTAGGTCAAATAGACAATGTATTGAAGAGAAAGTAGAAAGACAATGAATAAAGCAACAGAAAAGGAGATGATACATCATGTCCACCAAAAGCCACATCCTCCCGCTGCAAGAAGTAATCAGCAAAATTTTAACATCCCGCCAAGTTACAGGCATAGACTTCAACCTCTTGAGCTTAGCGTTGCTATCAGATATCCTTGACGACGAAGAGAAAAACTCAGTTCACAGAGTATTTTATGCTTTGCGGAGAGATTGGTTAATTTTAATTGATATCTCAGATGAACAACTGAAGTCTATCAAGTCTTGGCTTCAAACTAATGTATTTGCTAAAGCCTAGTTTTTGACCAATTCTAATTGACAATTCCTGTAACTTTAGAATGAAGAATCAAAAATTCTGATGAATTTTTGATTCTTCGTTTTTCATTTTTCATTTTTCATTTAAAGTAAATTTGCTTCTTGAGAGGCAGCTATAGCCCGGGATCTCGCCGCAGCTATCTAGGTTCGATCCTCCTGCTATGGTTAGGGGGCTGATGGGGGTGATTCCTCAGTGCTATTGTCCCCTAGCCCATTGGACTATGCCAGCAGTATAATAGTCTGTGCTCTGAAAATGTTGCTTTGTTCGGGTCGATTGCTCCTAAAACACGACGATCGCGATCGCCAATGATAGTGTATAAATATAGGGTGCGATTCGTTTCCTCGAAACAGTAGAAATACTCAGGGATTAAAGGCTAAGTTCATAAAATTTTGCTAACTTAGCAAGCGATCGGCACGACCTACCAAGCCCTGAGATTTATAAAGATTTGTAAAAAAAGAAGCCTCCGATGGAAACGTGAGTTTTAATCCAGCCAACACCATAACATAAGGAGATTTAAAGATGTCGTTTAACATAAATGAACTCGCAGAAGGGGGAAGGGGCATAAAACTCATGTGGCAGCTAGCAGATGAGCTAAGTTATACGCGCACTGCGGCTAGTCGAAATTGTTTGATGATTACAAAAACTTATGAAGAAATAATTTCTTCGCCCCCAAATATCGAAAAAGGGAATATTTTAGAGCGGTTGATTGAGTTTCTCTACCCCTGGAACCCCTTAAAAGACAAAGAGAATAGCGAACTGGGTGGCGACTTACTTATAAAAAAAATTCGCCTCCAAGTCAAGACTGAGCTGAGTGCTTTAAATGAAGTTTTGCAGTGGTACGATCAGTTAGGTAAATTACCAATTCCTAAATTAGTTTGGTGGAAGTGCCAGCTAGCTTTAGCAGAAGGTTTTACTAATGCGGTACGTCATGCTCATCGGGGTATGCCTTTGGAAACTCCTATCAAACTGGAAATCTGGGTATTTAAGGGACGGTTAGAAATCAGAATTTGGGATTGTGGACAGCCTTTTGATTTGGAGGCTAGGGTGAGAGAAATTAGGGAAAGAGAGCAAATAAGTTGCTTTGAATCTGAAGGTTTAATCGGCGAGCTGCTGGTGCCGAGCACGGTAGAAAATTAAAATTGTCAGGTTTAAAAATTGCCAAAACCATCCCATTTTGGAAAAAGACCTAATCCCCAGTCCCCTCTCCACCTCTCCCTACCCTCTCCTCAAAGGAGAAGGAATAAGAAATAATTTTTTTTGGGAGGGGATTTTTTTACTTCTACTGATTCTCCTGAATTAAATCTACGATTAAATCAAAACGAAAATTATTTACTAAATGTTCGAGAGCGCTAATAATCTGTGGGTATTCCTCTCTAACTTGATTTAACAAGATAAAAATCTGCTTTTCATCGAGTTCCGTAGCCGCTTGTTGTAGTTCTGCTGTCCAATTTTTCGGCATTAATGCCATCGCTTCCATCGTCAAAACTTCTCCAATTTCTGAAATAAGTTGTCCTGACAAAAGCATATCGTTCGATTCTGGATGCTCTTGATAGAGATAGCTCACTTCCAGGTGTTTTGCCATCATTTCTAAGATAGCTTCATCTCGGAAAGGCTTGCGAACAAAATCGTCACAACCTGCGGACAAAACCTGAGAACGCTCCTCTTCAAAAGCGCTGGCTGTAATCCCAATAATTACTGTTTTCTGACCTCTTAAATGCTCTTTATCTTTAATGTATTTGGTAGCTTCGTAGCCGTCCATCACGGGCATTCTCATATCCATCCAGATCAAATGCGGCTCCCAATTCGACCATAACTCAATAGCTTCTCGACCATTTTCTGCTTCGCACACCTCGAAACCAATGGCTCTGATTAAAGCAACTAATAGTAGGCGATTTTCATAACGATCTTCAACTACTAAAATCCGATAATTAGGCTGGTTTGGCGCTAAACCAATGACTTTTTGCTGGGGTTGAGAAGTTTGAATGTCTCTCGCTTCTACCATTATAACTGGGATATCAAATGTAAATGCTGTTCCCCATTTGAGAATACTCCTAACAGCGATATCTCCTCCCATTAGTTGCACAAATTTCTGGCTGATAGGTAAACCTAATCCACTTCCTTGTTGAGATTTCCTACCTGTTTCTGTTTGGGTGAAAGCTTCAAATAGTTGGTTGATTTCTTCTGGGGAAATGCCAGGGCCCGTGTCTTTAACTTCAAACTGAAGGCATAAGGAAGAAGTAATAGGGAGCAAGGATGAAGGATAATTTATACTTTCTACCCGATCTGTCAACTCTAATCGATCGGAAATGCTGGCATTAGTTGCAATTTCTTTGTTCCTTACTCGCAAGGTAACACTACCTTTTTCTGTAAATTTTACGGCATTTCCCAAGATGTTGATCAAGATTTGTCGTAATTTACCTTCATCTGCTTGTACGTATTGGGGAACGTCGGGAGCAATGTCAAAGATTAAGTGTAAACCCTTAGATTCGGCTTTTAATCTGAGCATTTCTTCTAAACTGAAAAGCAAGCCAATTAAGTCAAAGTTGCTCAGATTTAGCTCTGCTTGCCCGGCTTCAATTTTAGACATTTCCAGAATGTCGTTGATTAAATTCAGTAGGTGTTCGCCAGCACGATTGATAATGCCTAAATTTTCTTGTTGCTGTTGGTTGAGTGTAGGATCTCGACTCATAACTTGAGTAAATCCCAAAATCGCATTTAAGGGAGTTCTCAATTCGTGGCTCATGGCTGCTAGAAATTCGCTTTTGGCGCGGTTGGCGGTGTCGGCGGCGATGGCAGCTTGTTGCAATGCCACTGACTGCTTTTGGGTCTGCGCTAGCAGTTCTGCTTGCTGCAAGACTACTCCTAATTGAGTTCCAATTTGAATTACAGTATTAATTTCTGTTTCGCTCCAAATTCGGGGGCCTGAATTTTGATAGCTTGCCAGTAATCCCCAAAGATTTTGACCGCAAAAAATGGGAACAATTATGTATGCTCTGGCTTGAAATTGCTCTAAAAGGTTGACATGACAAGGTGTAAACTCTGCGGTATAAATATCTTCTATTACTAGGAAATTAACTTTGTAAAAATTCGCTCCGCCATTGTTTTCTTGCAAATAAGGATCGGCTATGTTTTCAGAATTGCTAAGCAAGATTTTGAACGGCCAATTTTCGCGATCGAAATAACCATCTTTGAGATGGGGTTCGCCGTTTTGTTCCCGAAGTAGAGAAATCCAGCCGGGAGCCACAGACTCGGCGACAAAATTTCCGCTCCAGTCAGGGTTGAAGCGGAAGATGGCGGTGCGATCGCATTTAATTAGTTGCCGCAGCTCAACGGCTACGGCGTTGAATATAGTGTCAAAATCTAATGTCTGCCGTATTTTTTGAATGATTTTAGCGATCGCTTTCTCCCGCTGAGCACTCTCCTGTAATGCTAACTCTGCCTGTTTGCGATCGCTAATATCGACCCAATAACCAACGCACTCAATGGGATTGCCGGCTTCATCTTTCACCAGGCGAATGCGATCGTAAACCCAGCGGTAAGTCCCGTCTTTATGGAGAAAACGATATTCATAAGAGTCTTCCCCCTTCGACAACAGCAGAGAAAATCTGGCAAAGACACCCTTGGCATCTTCTGGGTGAAGGTGACTTGCCCAAAAATTGCTATCCTCTAGAAATTCTCGCGCGTTCCATCCCGCAACCGCCGTGACATTTTCGCTCAAGAATGCAAGTTTGCCATCTGGGGAAGGTTTGATGCTATATATCACCGCAGGACTAGCAGCAAGTAAATGTTGCAAGCGTTCTTTTGCCGATCGCAATTCTGATTCGACTCGCTTATTCTCTGTAATTTCCACTACGACTGCTCCCACCCCAGAAAGTCGAGATTCCTGCTCAAAAATTGGAAAGTAAGAAATCACCCAGTCGCGAACAACACCTGGCTGACTGGGTACTTCACCCGATATTTCTAGATTGATAATCGCTTTGCCGGTAGCATATACCTGCTCATAGATCGGTGTTAAAATAGGTGCAAGTAATGGCACAATTTCGGAGATAGTTTTGCCGATGTGATCTTGTATAGAAACTCCATTAATCTCTGCGAGGACTTCGTTGATTTGCAGGAATTGCCACTGACTATTTACAATCGCCATTCCCACAGGAGCGCAAGTAAAAAAGGCGTTGAGTCGAGCCTCCCGCAAGGCTAATTCTTGTTCGAGAAGTTTGCGATCGGTGATGTCCATTAGTGTACCGAACAGCCGCAGGACTTGACCAGAATCACTTTGCAACACTTCGCCTCTGGCATTAATGTAGCGGATCTCTTTGTCCAGCCTAATAATGCGAAAGTCCATTTCGTAGGACTCTCCCAGAGTAATCGCGCTTTCTACTGTAGCTAGCCAGTGTACTCGATCTTCAAGATGAATTTGTTGTATGTGTTCCTTTAGAGTTGGGGTGGGATCTTGTGGAGCTAGGCCGAAAATTTCCCTGATTTGATCTGACCAAGTAATTCTTTGAGTGCTAATATCGAATTCCCAATTGCCAAGGTGAGCAAGAGATTGAGCTTGTTGCAATTGTTCTAATAGTTTGGCTGCTTGTGCTTCTGCTTGTTTTCGCTCTAGTTCCGCAGCCGCACGAGCGGCAAATATTTTCAAAATTGACTCAATCCCTGCATCTTTAGCCATTGGCTTGATGTCTAAAACAGCTAAATGACCGATGGCATTTCCTTCGGTGTTAATTAGCGGAATTCCCCAATAACTTTCGACATTGAACTCAACTAAATCTCGGTCGTTGGGAAAGAGTTGTTGCACGCTATTTTCATAGTAGCATCCTTGCCCTTGAAACACATTTTCGCAGGGTGTATCTGCCAGATCGTAGTCCATGTTTTCAATCCATTCACAGCCATTCCAAAATGCTAATGTCTGCACTCTGGTTTTAGCAGGGCTGATAATCTCAGTAATTAAAGAGTAACGGACTTGTAAAACTTCGGCTAGATAGCGGACGCAACGCCGCAAAAATTCGGTACCCGTGCTAGAAGCTGTACCCTCAACAATTAATTTTAGAGCTTCTTCTCTGTGTTTGCGCTCGCTGATATCAGCAATCCGAACTAGATATATTTTCTGACCCATGACATCAATTTGCTTGGCTACCAAGTTTCCCCAGAAAACATTGCCTTGTTTGGTTACATATTCCAGTTCGAGAGTGCAAAAACCGTTGATATCGATGGCTTCTAAGTCAGAAGTAAGGGCTTCTGGCTGATAAGTTTGGCGGTGAAGTGTATGCCCTTGAATATTAAGTAATTGCTCTTTACTTTGGGCTTCAAACATTTCTACTGCCCGCTGATTGCAGTCGAAAATTAAGTTAGTTTTGGGATTTACTAGAAAAATAGCATCGGCGGCGGCTTCGACGAGGGCGCGATATTTGCTTTCGCTTTCCGTGAGGGCGATTTCTGCCGATCGCCGATCGCGGATTTCTTGTTGCAACTGGATGTTTTGGCGGTTTTGTTCGATGCGGGCTTGTTTTTCTTGTTTTAGCAATTCTGCATGAGCGATCGCGATTCCCAGTTGAGCCGCGATCGCTTCTAAGAGTTCAATCTCCTCTGGCTGCCATTCCCGAAAGCGATCGCATTGATGCAATCCGATAATACCGTTGGGTTTGCCTTTGTAAGAGGTGCGGACGCTCAGCATTGACTTGAGGTTAAAATGTTCGCACAGCGCTTGAACTGTCTGCAACAGCGGTTCGCAAGTAACGTCGTTGGTGGCGATCGCCCGCTCTTGGGACAATACCTGTTCGGCGTGGGGATTGCCAGCAAGGGGAATCTCCACAAATTCGATCGCAGGGTAGCTGGGAGTCCAATATTCCGCAGCAGTCAGCAATTTGGGAGTTGGCAACTCTGTGTAGAAGAGAATTTGCGTCCGATCGCTATTAAAAGCCTTGCCCACAACGGCAGCGGCAGTCTTGAAGATTTGCTCTGGATCGATGTGGGAGCGAATTTGCTCGGTTATTTCTCTGAGTAGGTTACTGCGGTGAAGTTGTTTAGAAAGAGCAGATTCTGCGAGTTGGCGATCGCGAATCTCCTGAGAAAGTAACGCATTTTGCTGTGTCAATTGCTTTTGCAGCCTTGAAATTTTCAGTTGATTCTCCACCCGCACCAACACCTCTTCTGCCTGAAAAGGTTTCGTGATGTAGTCAGCACCGCCAGCAGCAAAAGCTTCCAACTGATCTAACATTTCACTTTTAGCGGTGATAAAGATAACTGGGATATCGCGAGTGCGATCGTCTGCTTTGAGTTGAGTACAGATTTCTCGACCTTCCGGTGGCGGCATAACCATATCCAGTATGATTAGATCGGGTCGTTGAGCCCGTGCCGCTGCCACAGCCAAGCGGCTGTCAGATATTGACCTGACGATATAACCTCGCTCGCTCAAAAAGCTGTCGAACAAGTACAAAATATCCACGTTGTCGTCAACTACTAAAATATTTGCAGCCGTCGCAGTTTGATAGTCGCTCATTGTTTAATTTGGGCTTTTGGACTCAATCTCAAAATTTGATATTTTTAAATTTTGGCTTGTTAAATAATAGCTAAATCAACTCTGGAATCATTTATTGATTTTTTTACGATAGTTCAAACTTTAACATATTCAGGACTCACCCAACACTAATAGTAAGTAAATCCACCTAATTAAACATAAGATCGGGATGGCTAAAAAGCCGACTGTATAAACATTCTTCCTTCTCTCCTAGATAACTAAATTTTTCTTCCTTCTTCCTTCTCTCCTAGATAACTAAATCCTTCTTCCTTCTTCCTTCTTCCTTCTTCCTTCTACTTAATACCGCCCTCTGGGTGATGTGTTGTAACACCGAGATCGGAGTGGTAAGTAGAAGGACGTAATTAAACGGAAAAGACAGCTCGTACAGGTTTCTGGAATCAACACCAACTTTTTTAATTTGTGATAAGATTTTTCTTGAAGCTGCCGAATCTAGGTGTTATGGCAAGCCAACTATACTATATTGCAGTTGTCGGGTGGTCAACTAGGAAACTGCGATCGAGATAGGTGTTATGGAAAAATTCGTAACACCAGCCGTCCACAGGGTTTTAATCAACCACCAAGACAGCAGTTGACGCTATGAATGCAGACCTCCCCTAAACCCCGATTTTGATAGAGTATATCTAGCATGAACAGCCAACAATCGGAAGCCCCATTAGGATACATTTTAATAGTTGACGACCAACCAGATAACCTGCGGGTTTTATCCGCATTATTGAGAAAGCGGGGGTATGAATGCCGCCGCGCCATTAATGGGCAACTGGCACTTAGAGCTTGTAACTCAAACCCACCGGATTTGATTCTACTAGACATAGTAATGCCGGTTGTAGACGGTTACGAAGTCTGCAAACAACTCAAATCAGGCGAGAAAACCTGCGACATTCCAGTGATTTTCTTGAGCGCCAAAGGTGAAGTCTTTGAAAAAGTAAAAGCATTTGCCGCAGGCGGAGCGGACTACATCAGCAAGCCTTTTCACTCGGAAGAAGTTTTAGCTCGTGTAGAACATCAATTAACAATGCAGAGGCTGCAAAAGCAGCTCAAAGAACAAAATCAAATTCTGCAAGCAGAAATTAAGACTCGCTTAGGAGTTGAGAAAGTCCTGCAAGAGCAAAACAAAATCCTTCAAAAAGAAATCAGCGATCGGAAACAGGCAGAAGCAGCGCTAAGGGAAAGCGAGCGATTTACTCAGCAAATCGCCGAAGCCAGCCCAAATATATTATACATACACGACCTCATCGAGCAACGCAATATTTATATTAATGGTCAAATTCGCCAAGTTCTCGGTTATACTCCCCAAGAAATTCAAAATATGGGTTGTAAGTTGCTCTCAAATCTAATACACCCAGAAGATATTGTCAAACTACAAGAATATTATCAAAAAATTAAGAACTGCTCCAACGGCAATATATTTGAATTTGATTATAGGATGAAACATCAAGACGGTTCTTGGCGCTGGTTGAAGAGCCGAGATGCGATATTTGTCAGAACTCCCGAAGGCCAAGTCAAACAACTTCTAGGTACAGCCAGCGATATCACCGAGCAAAAGCAAACTGAAGATGAAATTCGTTTGCTACTAGCAACAACTCAAGCTATTAATCGCTCCCTAGATTTTCAAGATGCTTTAACAGTAATTCTCGGTTTATTTTGTACCAGCATCGGATGGGATTTTGCCGAAGCTTGGATTCCTGCGGGTAGAGAGGGTACAGTTTTAGTTTGTAGTGAAGGTTGGTATGGCAGCGACTTATCACTTGAAGAGTTTCGGCGTTTTAGCAAAAGATTCACCTTTGCATCAGGGATCGGACTACCAGGCCGTATTTGGTCTTCTGGAGAGCCAGAATGGATAGAAAATATTTGTGATTATAAGAATCCTATTTTCATAGGACGGACGCGCATCGCCGCAGCAATGGGGTTAAAAGCTTGTTTTGGCGTACCAATTTGTGCTAACAGAGTAGTTTTAGCTGTTTTAGTTTTCTTTAAGCGGTCAAAAAGCCTAAAAGATCGGCGCTTACTTGAGCTAGTAAATGCTGTGGCAACTCAGCTAGGTTCCCACATTCAACGCAAACAAGCAGAAGAAGCATTACAGCAGCAATTTTTGCGGGAGAGGCTAGTAGGAGCAAGTATCGAGCGGATTCGCCAGTCTCTGAAATTGGAAGAAGTGCTGAAAACTGCTGTGGAAGAAGTGCGTTATTTTTTGTCAACTGACCGCGTAGCAATCTATCACTTTAATCCTGATGGGATAGGGGCAATAGCTGTCGAGTCAGTGGGAGAGGACTGGATGCCTATTTGCGGAAAAGATATTCAAGACAATTGCTTTGTTGAAAATTATATTTCCCTTTACCAGGAAGGTCATATTTGTGCAATTGAAGATATTTATACTGCTGGTTTAAAGCACTGTTACCTTGATTTTCTCAGCAAATTTCAAGTTAAAGCTAATTTGGTAGTACCAATTTTGCAAAATAGTCAGGAGTCTGAAGTTAATGGCGAAAGCTCCCAATCAAAAATCAAAAATATATTATGGGGTCTGCTAATAGTCCATCACTGCAAAGGCCCTCGTGTTTGGCACTCCTCAGAAATCGAATCCCTCAGACAGTTGTGCGTGCAATTGGCAATTGCTATCCAACAATCGACACTTTTTGAACAAGCGCAAATCGAAATTTCCGAGCGCAAGCAAGCAGAATTAGCTCTGCAACAAGCTAAAGAAGCCGCTGAAGCTGCCAACCGTGCCAAAAGCGAATTTCTTGCTAATATGAGTCATGAGTTGCGAACGCCTTTGAACGGCATTTTAGGCTATACTCAAATCCTGAAAATGCACGACAATTTAACTTCTCAGCAGCAGGATAATCTCCAGACTATTCAAGACTGCGGCGGACATTTACTAACTCTAATTGATGACATTTTAGATCTCTCCAAAATTGAAGCGGAGAAAATGGAACTATACCCTACAGAGTTAGATTTTCGTAACTTTATTAAAAGTATTAGCGATCTTTTCCAGATGCGAGCTAGCCAAAAAAATATTGCCTTTACTTGTGAAGAATTATCGCAATTACCCAGGAGTATTTACGCTGACGAGAAAAGATTACGGCAAGTTCTAATTAATTTACTAGGCAATGCAGTTAAGTTTACCAACAGCGGCGGTGTAACTTTTAAAGTCGGCTGTTTAGAAGGTGGAGAATGGGGACTGGGAACGATCGGTAACAACGAACAACGAACAACTAACAATTACCAATTACCAATTATCAAACTTCGCTTTCAAGTAGAAGATACTGGCATTGGTATAGAAGCAAGTAAATTAGAAGAAATATTTTTACCGTTCCACCAAGTAAGCGATCGCGCTTATTCTACTGAAGGTACGGGACTGGGACTATCGATCAGCCAAAAATTAGTTAAGATGATGGGCGGCGAAATCGGCGTTAAAAGTGCCTTGAATAAAGGCAGCATTTTCTGGGTGGATTTAGAATTACCATTAGTTGAAAACAGTTACCCACTGGTTGAAACAAAGGAAGTACCCCAGATTGTTGGCTTTTTAGGCCATAAGCGCAAAGTTCTAGTAGTGGATGACAATCAGATAAATCGCGATATCTTACGCAATCTTCTTGAACCTTTAGGGTTTGAGATTATTGAAGCTGCCGATGGTAAAGAATGCCTGAATAAGGCTGTAGAATTCAAGCCAGATGTAATCTTAATGGATTTAGTAATGCCCGTAATGGACGGCTTTGAAGCTACTAGGCGATTGCGGTATTTACCAGAACTAAAAGATATAGTTTTACTCGCGATTAGTGCCAGTGCTTTCGATAATACTAAACTCGATTTTTTATTGGGAGGTAGTGATAATTTTCTGATCAAACCGATCGAAGTAAAGCAGCTTTTAGACAGATTACAACTACGTCTAGGATTAGAATGGATTTACAAAGATCGAGGGGGAAAAAGAAAAAAGAAGGATGAACCCCTGGATTCTTTTCAGACTGCGTGCAGTTTACAGAGTGATGAGCCCTTTATCTCCACATTAACGGAAACATCCTGCTTTCTTCCCCCTTCTAAAGACTCAATCGCTGCTTTGTTAAGCTCAGCGGAAATCGGGGATATCGAAGAAATTTTGGAGGAAGCTGCTAGGCTGGAAAACTTAGATACTAAATTAGTACCCTTTGCCAGTCATATGCGCCAATTAGCTAAAGGATTTCAGCTCTATAAAATTCAAAAACTCCTTCAGGGATATCTGGCACAATATTAATTAAACCTGTTGAATTTTCCTTTAAACTCAATCAGCAATTAAATTTAAAATGACAGATAAAAAAATTGAAAAAAATATCATACTCATCGTAGACGACAATCAAAATAATCTGGATGTGCTTTTCGATTTATTGAAGAAGTCCGGTTTTAAAGTCTTAGTAGCTCTTAACGGCGAAAGTGCAATTAAGCAAATTGAACGCATTCATCCTACTTTGATTCTCTTGGATGTGATGATGCCAGGAATTGATGGTTTTGAAACTTGCCGTAGGCTGAAAACCAATCCCACTACCCAAGACATTCCAGTAATTTTTATGACTGCACTTTCTGAGACAGTCAATAAAGTCCAGGGTTTTCAAGTAGGTGCTGTCGATTACATCACTAAGCCATTTCAGTATGAAGAGGTATTAAGCAGACTTAACACGCATCTAACTATCCGCAATCTACAAAAGAAACTTCAGGAAAAAAATGCAGAGCTTCTCGATGTCAACGACAACTTAGAAAAACTTATAGAACAAAAGACTAAACAACTGGTTCAACAAGAAAAAATAGCTATCATTGGGAGGTTAACCCAAGGATTATTTCACAATTTAAGAAATCCTCTTCAAGTTATTTTAACTACCGTTAATCTGATCGAAACAAAAGCGCAAGAAACTGAAGATATAGTATGTTTAAAGTATGGCGGGTATATTAACACTGCTGTTAACCAAATAAATGATATCGTAAATACCCTAATGCTCAAAAGCAGAAAAGAACAAGAGCAAGATTTAAAACCGATTAATATCAACGAACTTTTGCGGCGCGAGATTCAATTATTAGAAGCAGATTTTCAGTTCAACTCGACCATTAAAAAGAAATATATATTTGACGAGCAAATAGTCAGTATTCCTTTAATATATTGTCATATTTCCCAGATATTTCATAGCTTGGCTGAGAATGCAATTGATGCGATGTGGGGAGAAAAAGTTAAAGAACTAACTATTATTACTAGGCAAGACGATCGCCGAATCTACATAGACGTTAAAGATACCGGTTGTGGAATTGCATCTGAAAATATGTCAAAAATATTCGATCCTTTCTACACAACAAAGTTAGCAAATTACGAAGATAGGGAAGCAGGAGTTCCTACAGGGATTGGACTAGGACTTTATACTTGTCTTGAACTTTTAAAACCTTTTAAAGGAGAAATCGCCGTCAGCAGTAAACTGAAAAAGGGTAGCGTGTTTACGGTTATTTTACCCAAACAGCTTGAGGAATAATTAGCAGTCAGGAGATGGGGAGATGGGGAGATGGGGGAAATGAGGGAGCAACTTAATCAATTAAAAATTAAAAATGCAAAATTAAAAATTGTGAGATTTAAGTTTTAACTTTTAATTTTTAACTTTTAATTATAGCAACCGCTTTCGTCCTTTAGGGCAACTCAAGCGTGTTACCTCTGGTTCATAATCCATTAGGTCGTAAGCTTTTCCCTCTTCCCTCTTCCATCTTCCCTCTTCATAGTAATAAAATTAGCTCCAATTCAATCGAGATACTTTACTAGGTTGCTCTAGCTCTTGAATTTTCTCAACTGCATCTTGATAATACTGAGTTTTGCCTTGTTGCTGATAGATTTCTGCGGCTTTCTTAAAATCTGCGAGTGCTGCTTCCTTTTCTTTAAGGTAGTGGCGAATATTACCGCGATTGTAGTAAGCTTCGCCTAAATTAGGATTAAGCCGGAGGGCTTGGTCGTAATCGGAAAGTGCATACTGATAATTTTTTAATGCAGAGTAAGCCAGACCTCGATGTAGGTAGCCGATCGCATAGTTGGGATTGATACGAATTGCCTGGTTGTAATCAGCGATCGCTCCCTGAATATCGCCTTTGCTAGCACGAGCTAAACCTCGGTTACTATATATTCCAGGCTGGTTAGGATTGAGGCGAATCGCTTCGGTGAAGTCTTCAATCGCTCCAGAGTAATCGCCTTTTAGTAACTTATCTACACCTCGGTCAAAAAATTGGTCGATGCTCTTTTGAGCAGTAATTATGGGCGATAGCTCAGCTTTAACAGCAGAAGGTAGTCCGCTTAAAGCTGCAATAAGTCCTAAAAAAGTGATGGCTTTGTATATAGATTTCATGGTTTTTGTAATTTGTAGTCTTGGGGTCAGATAGAAGAATTTTAGACCGATAGTATTCGGCTCATTTGAATATATGTCCCACCCTAGAGCCACTTATGCACTATATGTTGTAAAATTTAAAGTCTAAAGTCTAAAATCCTAAATCGCCATGTCTTTTGTCGGCCTCCATATTCACAGTGACTATAGCCTGCTTGATGGAGCATCTCAGCTACCGCCCCTGATCGACCGAGCGGTGGAGTTGGGTATGCCCGCGATCGCGCTTACAGATCACGGAGTTATGTACGGCGCGATCGAACTTATTAAAGTTTGCCGTAATAAAAATATTACACCCATTATTGGCAATGAGATGTATGTAGTCAATGGCGATATTTCTGTCAAAGTTAAAGGCAGAAAAAAATACCATCAAGTTGTTTTAGCTAAAAATACTCAAGGTTATAAAAATCTAGTTAAATTAACGACCATTTCTCACTTACAAGGAATGCCAGAAAGAGGTCTTTTTGCCCGTCCTTGCATTAACAAAGAACTGTTGGAACAATATCATGAAGGTCTGATCGTCACCAGCGGTTGCAGAGCAGGCGAAGTCCCCCGCCTGATCGATCTAGGCAATCTAGAAGAGGCTCGAAAAGTAGCCAAATGGTACAAAGATTTATTTGGCGATGATTACTATTTAGAAATTCAAGATCATGGTTTCTGGGAAGACAGAATTGTGAATATTGAGCTGGTAAAAATTGGTAAAGAACTGGGAATTAAAATAGTTGCTACCAATGATTCCCACTTTACAGCTTGTAGTGATGTCGAAGCTCACGATGCTTTGCTGTGCATTCAAACTGGCAAACTGGTTGAGGATGAAAAGCGGATGCGCTACAGCGGAACTGAGTATTTGAAATCTGCTGAAGAAATGGCGCAACTATTTAGAGATCATTTACCAGATGATGTCATCAAAGAAGCAATTGCTAACACTTTAGAAGTCGCTGGTAAAATCAAAAAATACGAAATTTTTGACGAACCTCGCATTCCCACCTATGAAATCCCTCCAGATCACACAGCAGATACTTATGTAGAATATGTTGCATGGCAAGGATTGCTAGAACGATTTAAAGCCAAAGAGCGCAAAGAGATCAAGCCAGTTTATAAAGAACGGCTGGAATACGAATTAAAAATGATTCAGGACATGGGTTTTTCCACCTATTTTTTAGTAGTTTGGGACTACATCGATTATGCTCGCAGAAATAACATTCCTGTGGGGCCAGGAAGGGGTTCGGCGGCAGGTTCTTTAGTTGCCTACGCCATGAAAATCACGAATATTGACCCAGTACATCATGGCTTACTATTCGAGAGATTTCTTAACCCAGAACGTAAATCTATGCCAGATATTGATACAGATTTCTGCATAGAAAGACGAGATGACATGATTAAATATGTGACTGAAAAATATGGTGCTGAGCGTGTAGCTCAAATTATCACTTTTAACCGCCTAACATCCAAATCTGTATTGAAAGATGTTGCCAGAGTATTAGGCGTTCCTTACAAACGAGCCGATGAAATGGCAAAGTTAATCCCTGTATCGCGGGGAAAACCGGAAAAATTAGCGGTAATGATTTCAGAACAAACGCCAGCACCGGAGTTTAGACAAGCTTATGAAGAGGAGACTCTTCAAGCTAAAAATAACGATGGAACTGAAGAAAAAACGATTGCAGTTCGCCAGTGGCTTGATATGGCAATTCGGATTGAGGGAACGAATAAAACCTATGGCGTTCACGCGGCTGGAGTCGTGATTTCCGCGCAACCATTAGATGAAATTGTACCGCTACAAAGGAATAATGAGGGGGCTGTAATTACGCAGTATTATATGGAAGACTTGGAATCCCTCGGTCTTTTAAAGATGGATTTTTTGGGCTTAAAAAACTTAACAATGCTCCAAAAAACTGTTGAGTATATCAAGCAAACAAGAGATTGCGATATTGACCCAGAAATGCTACCTTCTGATATAGAACGCAAAGCACAAGAAGCTTTTGTTACTTGCAAAAAATTACCAGAAGATGTATCTAAAACCTATAAATTATTAGCAAAAGGCGATTTAGAAGGAATTTTTCAGTTAGAATCGTCGGGGATGCTTGATGTAGTTAAGAAACTAAAACCCTCCTGTTTAGAAGATATTTCTTCAATTTTAGCGCTGTACAGACCGGGGCCTTTAGATGCAGGTTTGATTCCCCAATTTATCGATCGGAAGCATGGGAGAGAGTTAGTTGAATACGATCACCCCCTGTTAGAGCCGATTCTCAAAGAGACTTATGGAACCCTTTGTTTTCAGGAGCAAATCATGCGTGTTGCTCAAGATTTAGCTGGCTATTCTTTGGGTCAAGCTGACTTGTTACGCCGCGCAATGGGGAAGAAAAAAGCTGACGAAATGCAGAAGCAGCGAGAAACATTTATTGATGGTGCGACTAAGAATGGAGTTAGCCAAAGAATTGCTGAAAAGTTATTCGAGCAGATGCTTCAATTCGCTGAATATTGCTTTAACAAATCCCATTCAATGGCCTACGCCTATGTTACTTATCAAACCGCATATTTAAAGGCAAATTATCCCGTAGAATACATGGCTGCACTGTTAACTGCTAATAGTGGCGACCAGGATAAGGTACAGAAATACATTGCTAATTGTATTAAGATGGGGATTGAGATCGAGCCGCCAGATATTAATCGCTCAAAAGTGACTTTTACTCCACTACCTAAACAGGTAACAGATGCAGAAATAGATAAAATTTTGTTTGGAATGTCTGCTGTTAAAAATTTAGGAGACAGTGCGATTGAGAATATTTTGAAAGCACGAGAGGAAGGCGGTAATTTTAAATCTCTGGCTGATTTCTGCGAACGAGTCGATCTCAAGGCTGTTAATAGCCGTGCTTTAGAAGCATTAATTCAATGCGGAGCTTTAGATCGTCTCAATTCTAATCGTAATCAATTAATGCACGATCTCGATGGCGTAGTTAAATGGGCCCAAGACCGTAAAAAAGATCGAGAAAGCGGACAGGGTAATCTATTTGACTTGTTAGGAATGAGCTTTGGAGAGACAGCAAATAGCTATGATTCTATCCCTAAGCATAAGCCTGTACCGGATTTTGATAAGCAAAAAAAGTTGAGTTTGGAAAAGGAATTATTAGGTTTCTACGTATCAGATCACCCTCTGAAATCGGTACTGCTAGCAACTCAAAATGAAGAGACTGTAACTGTCGCTCAGTTAGCAGATAAAAAAGGCAAAGACGTGGTGAAATTGATTGTGATGGTTACAGCAATTAAGCTAGTAACAACTAAGAAAAACGATCGTATGGCAATTCTGCAAGTAGAAGATTTAACAGGTCAATTAGAAGCTGTAGTTTTTCCCAAGACTTATGAAAAAGTTCACTTGCTGTTGCAAGATAATGCTTTGCTGATGATTAGTGGTAAACCAGACAAGCGCGATGATGGTCTTCAGATAATTGTAGAAGATGCTAAAGAAGTTGGACTAGAACAAGTTGCCAAAAATGACGAAGATGAACAGTTAATAGAAATTGTAGAGATTGTTGAACAGACAATTGAGCTTGTAGAGTTTGCAAAATCGAAAGCTGAAAAACCTAGGGAAGTCTTACAAATTGCCGAGGAAGTAAAATTTGTAAAAGCATCAGAAATGGTAATGTTGAAGTTGACACCATTGCAAGTTGAAGATACTGAAAAATTGAATCATTTAAAGGCACTTTTGCAGGAACTTTCAGACCGCAGAGAAAATGCTAAAGTGCCAGTAGGTGTAATTGTAGTAGGTCAATATTATCGTCAGTTGGTTCGGTTTGGGAGCGAGTTTTGGGTAGAAAGTGCTGAGGAAACGGTAAACCGTCTCCAGTCTTCTGGATTTAATGCTCAAGTTTCTTCTTTGAGTGGTAATTGGTAATTGGTAATTGCACTTAAGCACGCCTCACGTAACGCCGCCATCTTGGCGGTGAAGATACCGCCAAGATGGCGGCGTTACGGATACTTTTGCGTAAGTGTATGGTATAGCGTTTATTTATGTCCACCGCTTAATAGTTAACAATTAACTGTTAACAAAAAGTTTGGTTTAACTAATCTACGGTAAATCTACCTAGATTGAAAATTCCGTATATTTGCGGATGGAGAAACCAATAGATTCCAGTACAATAAAAAAGGGGTAATCTTAATTATTATCTATAATTAATGTTAGAAAAATTTTGCAAATTTGTCTGATTTCTGGCTCCAGATGCGTATGAATAATCAACGCACTCCTGGAGTTTCAAGATGTCCAATATTTTTACTGTCACTAACAATCTAGATAGCGGTTCTGGTTCGCTGAGAGCTGCAATTTCTGCCGCTGCTGCTGGAGATACAATTGTATTTGACCCTAGCCTCGCTAGTCAGACGATTACCTTAACTAGCGGTCAAATTAATATTAACAAAACTCTAATTATAGATGGTGCTGCTGCTCCTGGTATCGCCATTAGCGGCAATAATACTAGCCGTATCTTTGAATTGCCAGAAGGTTCTAGAACTGCTCCCTATAACGTCACTCTGCGTAACTTAATTGTCGCCAATGGTAAGGCATCAGGTACGGGTGAAGATGGTGCAGGAGCAGGAATTAAGACCAATATGGGGAATAATTTAACAGTTGAAAACTGCCAATTTAATAAGAATGCTGCTACCTACGGCGGCGGGGCAATTTTTACAGGATTCACCAGCAACTTAACTGTTATTAATAGTTCCTTTGATGGCAATGAAGGTTTCTTAGGTAAAGAAGAGCGCGGAGGAGGTGCGATCGCAACTAAAACCGGAGCTTCTCATATTATTAAAGGCTCTAGTTTTACTAACAATAAAGGCATCAACGGCGGGGCAATTAATAATCTCAATAGTCACATGACTATCGAAGATTGCACCTTCCTTAATAACGATACGCTCAATGGAGGTTTTGGAGCAACTAACGGTTACGGCGGGGCAATTTATACCGATGGTGCTAGCGAATCGGCAATTGGTGAAACTAGCGGTTTGTTTGTGCTTCGCAACTCTCGGATTGAGGGAAGTAAAGCCAAAGGTCAAGGCGGCGGGGTTTGCTTGTTTGTATCTTCTCGCGAGAACTTGGTGATTGAAAATACCACAATTATTAATAATGAAGCTCTCCCACCTGTTTCGGGAGGACCTGGTATCGGGGGAGGTTTGCGGATTGGCGGTTCAGGTACTTATACTATTAGCAAATCTACGATTACTAACAACTCAGCAACGGATTATGCTGGCGGTTTTTGGGTGGGTGAAGGAGTCCAGGGTACTATTATCAACTCGACTTTATCTGGCAATAAAGCAGTAAGTGCTGATGGGAAAGATGGTTATGGTGGAGCGATGATGGTTGCTTCTTCCAATCTGCAACAAATCATTAACTCCACGATTGCTAATAATTTTGCTGGTTTTATGGGTGGGGCATTTTGGGGAAGTAATGATAAAGCTACTGTCCAAAATTCGATTTTTGCTAACAATACGGCCGGCAATAGTAGCGAGATTAAGTGGCAGACGATCGCGCCATTAAATGATGGGGGAAATAATATCCAATTTCCGGCCGCCAAGGATATAAATATCACCACAGGCATTACTATTGCTGACCCCAAGCTTGGCCCGTTGCAAGACAATGGCGGTGGTATTTTTACCCACGCTTTGCTAGCAGGAAGTCCTGCGATCGATGCTGGAGTAGGTGTCTCTGGGGTTACGGTTGACGCACGCGGTGCTACGCGCACAGATGGCAAAATAGATGTTGGTTCCTTTGAGTTTGGCGCGATCGCCACACCAACTCCCACACCAGTACCAACACCTACTCCCACACCAGTACCAACGCCAGTACCAACGCCTACTCCCACACCAGTACCAACACCAATACCAACGCCTACTCCCACACCAGTACCGCTTCCCACACCAACTCCAGTACCCCCGCCACTGCCAACACCGACTCCCATCCCAACGCCAGGGCCAACGCCTACTCCCACACCCACACCAACCCCAGCAGATACAAGTTGCCTTGGCGATCGCTTTCCGACTCCCAATCTCGCGATCGCTACCATCAACCCCAACTCTGTTGACACAAATCTCGAAGGTACCGAGTCTGATGATTTTCTCAAAGCCGACTCTGCTAATAATTCTATCAATGGATTTGGCGGCAATGATACTTTAATAGGCATGATCGGTAATGACAACTTATATGGAGGAAACGGCAACAACTGGATATCAGCAAACGAAGGAAATGACTACATAAATGCCGGTGGCGGAGATAATTTGGTTTTTGCTGGCAAAGATAATGATGCGATCGCAGCGGGAGAAGGAAGCGATACACTCCTCGGCGACTTAGGCAACGATACTATCATCAGCGGTGGCGGAAATGACGCAATCTCTGCCAATCAAGGAGATGATTTGATCGACGCTGGTAGTGGCAACGACCTCATTTTTGCAGGCAAGGACAACGACGCTATCTTAGGTGGAGATGGGGATGATAAACTAATAGGTGATTTAGGGGCAGATACTCTCATTGGCGGCCAAGGGAATGACAGCTTAAATGGCGGCGATGGTGCTGACTTTTTAGATGGTGGTGCTGGTGATAATATCATGCTTGGAGGCAGTGGCAATGACATTATTAAAGGGGGAAATGGGAATAATTTTCTATCTGGTGAAAGTGGCAATGATACTCTTTGTGGTGGCAGTGGCAGCGAGTTACTTTACGGTGGAGATGGTGCAGATACCCTTGATGGTTGTGTTGGCAATGATACTCTCAAAGGCGACGGCGGTAACGATCTATTGATGGCCGGTATCGGCGATGATTTCCTAATTGGTGGTGCAGGAGATGATTCTTTAATTGGTTCAGCAGGGCGCGATATATTTGTGTTGACAATTGGTGAGGGCAACGATCGGGTTATTGACTTTGAAAAAGGTCAAGATTTGCTAGGCTTAAAAGGGGATTTAACGTTTGGAATGTTGAGTATCACTGCTGGTGCTGATGTTAGCGGTGCTACCACTTTAATTCGGATTGCTAATAGTGGCGAACTTTTAGTAACTCTTCAGGGAGTCGTACCCACTGCGATCGCATCTGAGGACTTCACGGGTAGCATCCCACTTTTGTAAAAACCCTACTTTTAAGGTAAACAGAACTTACCCACGCTTTACATAACGCCGCCACCCTAGAGAGCAAATAACCGCCAAGATGGCGGCGTTACGGATACTTTTATGTAAGTCCTGTTTGTAAAAAAACAGCTTCTTGGCCATTAGTGACAGTTAACAGTTAACAGTTAACAATTACTGCAACTCTTTAATTTTCTTGAGTGCCTGTTGATAATCATCTTTCCGTCCTAACTTCTGATAAAGCTCTGCTGCTTTCTGAAAATCGGCAATCGCTCCGGGTTTATCATTATTTGCCAAATGTGCGACACCTCGGTTATAGTAAGCATCGGCATAACCAGGATTGGCTTTAATTGCTAAAGTGTAATCTTCAATCGCTTGTTTTAAAGGGTCAAATACATTAGAGCCGCTGCGTGTAGGCTCTTGATAAGCATAGGCAACGCCTCGGTTAAAATAAGCTTCAGAATTTTTGGGATTTAATTCCAAAGAACGGTTGAAATCTGCGATCGCATCTTTTAGCTTTCCTTGATCCAAATGGGAAAGACCCCGCAAATAATAACCTTCGGCATTTTGGGGATTACCCAAAGATACGGGGCCCCGCGATGCTGGGGAATTGTTCACTTTCAACTCGGATTTATTCACTCCCGCGTCCGCCAAACGTGCGATAAACATATTAATCGGAACTGCGGCGTTAAAGCCTGTTTTAATCGGGGCTACTTCTCCCGAACTGGTTTGAGCAAATCCAAATTCCCCTTGTCCATGCAAACCTACAAGGCGGCCATCAGCATCAAATACAGGCCCGCCACTCATCCCGCTCCAAGTCACTGCCTGATACCGTAAATTATATCCCTCCGGGCGACTCTGAGGGCGGCTCGTCACCAGTCCGGGAGAGAGTTCTGCCTCTCGTTCCGCCCCAAATAAACCCCCTGTAGCGGGATAGCCATAAACATATATCTGAGCACCGATGGCTGCTTGGTCTGAATCTCCAACTGTGGCAATTTGATATTCTTCTGGACTTTCAAATTTGACGATCGCTAAATCGGGATCTCTTTCAGTTTTTTGCAGCCGCGTCACGCTAGTTGCTTGATAGTTTTTGCCTGTGGAGGTGCGAATGGTGTATTTTACGTCAGTTGTCTCAACTACGTGATTAACTGTTAATACGGTATAAGTATTACCGTCTTTGGCAATAATTACGCCGGAACCGTCGCCGAGGGAACTGTTAACCTGAACTGTAATCGGCCCGGCAATCTCAGCAATTTCTTGGGGCGTTTTCGCGATCGCGGCTGTGGGTTGGCTGACTACTACTACTATGGCGGGAATTGTCCCTGCTAGGAGGCAGGCAAGGGAGTTGAAACGAGAAAAATTTCTGCTCATATTTTAAACTCTTAGCAATGATATGCGTATTTCGTTGGCATTTGTCTGTTGTTGGCGATCGCAATTGTTAACAGGCGATGGCATCAAACCCGATCGGTGTTTAGCGGATAGCGATTACCTTTTCCTGGCCTCTCACCCTGCCATTTTCCGTAACCAATTAAAAAGGGGGAAAAGCTTCAAAACGAAGGAATCATCAAAGCCCGATTTTCAGGCTTTGCGGATCTGTTCTGCGTAAGCCCTATCTTTGTGATAGTGTTAGTGGCGGTTTTGTTCCCCAGTAGTCGGATTCATACTCCCGGAATTTGCGATCGTCCATTCCACTATCGCTGTTCTTAATCCATCTAAAGTATATTCCTTCGCTTCTACATCTAGCCACCCGAACAGATTTTTACAGGTTTTAGAAGTTTCGGGGCCGATAGAAGCAATACAAACGCGATTTTCCCAATCGCTAGGTAAAGATAATTCTGGGTAGGTTTCTATTAAGTGACAAAAATTCTGGACTGTTTTGGAACTGGCAAAGGTAATGATATTAACCGATCGATTTTGAAGTGCTGCTAAGGCTGCTGGTGGAATAGTCTCAGGACAGCAGGATTGATAGGCGGGTACTTCTGTTACTTGTGCGCCTTTGGCAGTTAATTCTTTTACCAAAGCTTCTCTACCGCCGCTTTCTACTCTTGGAAAGAGAATTTTGCACCCATCTAAATTGTCGGGGAAATTGGCGGCGAGGGAATCGGCGATGAAGTCTGGGGGGATAAAGTCGGGAATTAGGGAGTGCGATCGCAAACTGTCGGCAGTTTTTTTACCAACTACAGCTATTTTAATCCCAGATAAAGCCCGTGCATCTTTACCGCTGGCAGCTAGTCGCTGAAAAAAGTAATCAGTACCGTTGGTGGATGTGAGTATTAACCAGTTGAAGTTTGACAGTTGTGCGATCGCACTATCGAGGGCCTCCCAACTCGCAGGCGGCCCAATCGCCAAGGCTGGCATTTCTATGACTTGTGCTCCTTCTAGCTGAAGGCGATCGCTAAATTCACTATTCTGACCCATTGAACGAGTCACTAAAATAGTTTTGCCAGCCAGAGGTTTTGTAGAACTAGGAATTTTTGCTTGAGAATCTTGCAAATTTATAACTTCTTCTTTCTGCATTAAATATTCACGTAGTCTCACCACTTCCCCAATGACAATTACACAAGGAGAAAGAGATTGACCTGCCGTTTTCTGTGCGATGTCCGCTATTGTACCGATCCAAATCTGTTTGTCTGCCCGTCCACAATCGCGGATAATTGCCGTAGGTGTTTGGTGCGATCGCCCATGTCTTTGCAATTGCCGCACTATTTCCTTTAAATTACCTCCTCCCATTAAAATTACTAAGGTTTCAATTTGTACTAACGCTTCCCAATCAAGAGCATCTGTATCGTGGGCACTCATTACCGCAAAACAGCGACTCATTACCGGATCTGTCAGAGGAATTCCTGCTAGTAAAGGTGCAGCTAAAGCTGAGGAAATTCCCGGCACCACTTCAAACTCACAATCAGCATCTCTCAATGCTTGAATTTCCGAAGTTGAACGACCAAAAATAAACGGATCGCCACTTTTTAATCTTACTACTAATTTCCCTGTTTGGCAGTGTTTCACTAACAAACGGTTAATTTCTTGCTGTGGAACTGAAGGTTTACCTCCCCGCTTGCCTACTTCTAATTTTAGGCAATCCGCCGATATTAATTCTAGTTGCGGAACATCAACTAAGGCATCATAAATTAATACCTCAGCTTGCGCTAAAAGTTCGTGCGATCTGACAGTCATTAAACTGCAATCTCCTGGCCCCGCACCTACTAAATATACTTTTCCCCTGCTTTCTTTCATAAAATTGTTAGTTGTTAGTTGTTAGTTGGTAATTGCTAATTGCTAATTGGTAATTGCTAATTGGTAATTGCTAATTGGTAATTGCTAATTGGTAATTGCTAATCACCCATCTCCCCCTCTTCCCCTAGCCCCTAGCCCCTAGCCCCTTCTTCTTAACGTTTAACTATTCTTAAACCTTCACGAAAATGAGAAATTGTAGCAATGACGGCTATAGAAAAGTAAAAAATTCGCAGACACCAAAAGCAAGTTGCCATTAACCAAGAAACAATTGTTGGCGGTACTCCTGTTAATTGAACAAATTTTGAGTTGACTTTTTTTTCAAAGTTATCCAAGTCATTCATCTGAACTTGTTTAGTAGGCAGAATTGGAAACTGGGCTGTATATAAGTAGAAACCGAGAAAACCGTCATTTCCCACTCTTTTGTTTAAAAAAGAGTTAGTTAATTTTTCTGCTTGTTCGGGCGATAAAGTCTCTTCTACTCCGACAGTTTGTAGCCAAATATTATATCTGACTACGGGGGTGCTAATAAAAATCAAAGGTACGGAAATTATTAACAAAATAGCACTGGTTTGACGACCTAATTTATGATATAAAAGAACTGTTGCTACACCAAAACCCATGCCCAGAATAGCAAATACTAATATATTTAATAACTCGACAACTTCTATGCCTTTGAATAAATCTCCGACGATAAATATGGGATATAATAACCTGTCTGCCAATAGCAAAGCTGCTACTTTGATTAAGATGGTTATGCTCACAAGAGCAACTGTACAGGCAACATAGGCAAAAGCCCCAAGAATATAGAGTAAAATCAGGCCTAGTAGTTTTAATAACTGCATAGAACTATCAGGTGATTGAGTGCTTAGAGGTGGGATTGGCAAGTTCCCGTTGGGCCGTTTGGGCGATTTCTGTAATCTGTTGCTTGTCAACTGGTAGCGCGATCGCACCAGTATTAACGACAGTAGAATTTTCTGCCCCTAACCAGAGAAGATACTCAATATTACCAGCAGGGCCAACTAAAGGCGACCAAGTTAAACCACGATATTCCCATCCTAAAGCGATCGCGGCACAGCACACCTGATAAATTGCATCCGCTTGGTCAACCGCAGAACGCACGACACCTTTTTTGCCGATGCGATCGCGCCCTACCTCAAACTGCGGCTTCACCAGTAATACTAGCTCTTTTGGTGATATCAATAGCTCCGATAAGGCAGGTAAAATCTTAGTCAGCGAAATAAACGATACATCTGCTACACCCAAATCTGCGTAATTTCCACCATCCTTAAGAGGTAACTCTCCGTAAAGCTCCGTAGCTGTCAAATATCGCAAATTGGTGCGTTCTTTCAAAATCACCCTAGTATCGTTCCGTAACCGCCAGTCAACTTGCCCATACCCAACATCTACACCATAAACCTTAGCCGCACCAGCTTGCAGCAGACAGTCCGTAAAACCTCCAGTAGAAATACCTCCGTCTAGGCAAATTCTACCTGCTACGGGAATATTAAAAACATCCAAAGCTTTAGCTAGTTTTTCGCCCCCTCTGGAAACGAAGGGGGGTCGCTCTTTAATTTTAATGACAGCCAGAATGTCTACCTCGGTACCTGGTTTGTCAATCACCTGTTGATTAACCGTGACTTCCCCAGCCCTAATTAAACGTTGAGCTTGTTGCCTTGAGGCACACAAATCTAAGTTTACCAATAATGCGTCCAGTCTTTGTTTAGCCAAGGAATTTCATTCTGATAGATAAAGTTAGTAAAACTAGCCTAAAGTTTTTTGACATTTTATTACATACAACACAATCAATAATATATTACGACTTGAAATTTTAATTAAATAAATATTTCTCAAGATATAGCAACCGCCAAGGCGATTAGGACGTTCTGAGATCCTGCCACCATAGATTCTCTTCCTTTTTTCCCTTCTGCCCTTTTTTCCCTTCTTTCCCTAGCCCCTAGCCCCTAGCCCCTAGTCCCTAGCCCCTTTTTCCCCTAGTCCCTTCTTCCCCTAGCCCCTTCTTCCCCTACAGTGATTGCTATCACTTATCTCATAGATTACGATCACAAACGAGCATCCGTAGGATCACATAGAAACTCTAGAATTTAGCTGATGATACGAATATAAAACGTCAACTCTCTATAGATTTATATCTAGCAAACCTATGCAAACTTTCGCTAACTTTCCCCTAGAAAATCCCTGCAAAAGCCAAGAAAATCCGATCGCTATTTTCAGCGGTGATATTATTCACATTCTTTATCCTAATGGGGAAGTAGAAGTAACTACCGCTGAGCAAGTCGATCGCCGTCAAACCAAGATGCCCCTGGACAAATGCCTGGTTTGGGGATGTTTTGAAGAGTTTTAAAAGCGGTGGGAACTAAAAAAAAGATTGGTTCGCCCCCAACATCCCAAGCAAAAGAGCGATCGCTCTTTAGCTGCGGTGCCAAAGGAGCGATCGCTCTCTTCCAAACTTGCCCACCCTGCGTACAGCGATGTTCTTTTCCCTCAGCTACCTTCCACTCTGTTAAATAATTGGTAGGAAAGCACAGACGCGATCGCCACCCGCATCAACTAGATATCTTTCTCACTCAACTCACGGATCATGTAATCAAAAGGTTGATCCAAGAAAGCCCCAGTTTCAATTCCTGCTGCTGCCACTTCAGCATTGACAATATCTTTCAAAATGCCAATCCCTACAACCGTCGGTCCAATTGGAACCCCCAGCGAATTGTAAGTTTCCCGCAAGCCTTGAAGCACGCGCTCATCGAGTACATCTGTACTTCCAGCTACCAGCGCGTAAGTAGCATAACGTAAGTAGTAATCCATGTCCCGCAGACAAGCCGCATAGCGGCGAGTAGTGTAGGCATTTCCACCCGGACGAATAAGTTCCGGCTGTTCCGCAAAAAGCTGCGTTCCAGCTTGTTTAACAATCGCCCCAGCATTACCATTAATTACTCTTGCTGCCTGCACTCGTGCAGTACCCGTCCCAAAATAGGATTTTAACCGCTCAATCCCATCCCGGTCTAGATACCGACCCGTCACATCGTAATTTCCAATCAGGCTGGTTACTGCATCCCGCATGAAATTTTTCTCCCAACAAGCTTTATACACAGTTAATTGACACTCCCACCTCTGAAGGCTTCGCCGTGAGCTGTGCCGAACGGAGATGAGATTCTTGACTAAATTTGACACTCCCACCCCGATCGGAGATGGGATTCTTGAGGGCTAGGCGAACCTAACGCGCAATGGCTTAGCCAAAAAGCCTATACACACTCGCTCGAATTCGAGGTTGTGCTTATTTGGTGTTTGTGATTTTGGATGTCTTTATGATTTTACGGGATCGGTCGCCTAAGTCCTAACAAAGCATATTGAATATTTACAAGAATTCCTAATTTACCACATTGGATTAGAGATTTGAGGTGTAAGATTTGAAAGCAATCAGAGCAGGGAGGTAGCAGCAGGCACGCAGATCCTGTTCCCAGCTACAAGACTAAGCTTTTGTATCAAGAAATACAAACTTGTGACAGTCGAATGCCTATGATCGCTCAAATCGTCTGTCAAAGAATCTGCGATCGCCGAGAGATAACCAAAATAAGGAGTTAAGTAATGTTCCAGACCCCACAAGAGTTCTTGAACTACGTTAAAGAAAATAACATTCAGATCATCGACCTCAAGTTTATTGATACGCCAGGTATATGGCAGCACCTCTCGCTCTATCAAGACCAAATTGACGAAACAGCCTTCACGGACGGCGTGCCTTTTGACGGTTCCAGCATTCGTGGCTGGAAAGCGATCAACGAATCAGACATGGCGATGGTACTCGATCCCAAAACTGCCTGGATCGACCCCTTCATGGCAGAACCCACTCTCAGCGTTATCTGTAGCATCATCGAACCTCGGACTGGCGAACCTTACAGCCGCGACCCCCGCACCATTGCCCAGAAAGCTGTAGATTACCTAATTACAACAGGCATCGGCGATACAGCCTTCTTTGGCCCTGAAGCCGAATTCTTCATCTTTGACGATGTGCGCTTCGACCAAAATCAGCACAGCGGCTATTACTATGTAGACTCCGTAGAAGGTCGCTGGAACTCTGGTCGCGAAGAACCAGGCGGCAACTTAGGCTACAAACCCCGCTACAAAGAAGGTTACTTCCCCGTCGCACCGACGGATACCTCCCAAGATATGCGGACGGAAATGTTGCTAACGATGGCCAAATGCGGCGTACCCATCGAAAAGCATCACCACGAAGTCGCCACTGGCGGTCAGTGCGAACTCGGTTTCCGCTTTGGTACCTTGATCAAGGCGGCTGACGACCTAATGACCTATAAATACGTCATTAAGAACGTTGCTAAGAAGTACGGCAAAACAGTCACCTTTATGCCGAAACCGGTGTTCAACGATAACGGTTCCGGGATGCACACCCACCAGTCCATCTGGAAAGACGGCCAACCCCTATTCTGGGGTGACGGCTACGCCAATTTGAGTCAGATGGCACTACACTACATCGGTGGCTTGCTCAAGCACGCACCCGCTTTGTTGGCATTGACTAACCCCAGCACCAACTCTTACAAGCGTTTGGTTCCTGGTTTTGAAGCCCCTGTGAACTTAGCTTACTCCCAAGGAAACCGCTCTGCTTCGATTCGTATTCCTCTGTCGGGGGGCAACCCCAAGGCGAAGCGCTTAGAGTTCCGCTGTCCAGATGCAACTGCTAACCCTTATCTCGCCTTTGCAGCAATGCTTTGTGCAGGTATAGATGGTATCAAGAACCAAATTGACCCCGGCGACTCTTTGGATGTGGATATTTACGACCTCAGCCCTGAAGAGTTAAGCAAGATACCTTCGACTCCCGGTTCTTTGGAATTGGCCCTGGAAGCATTGGAGAAAGACCACGCTTTTATGACCGAGCCAGGGGTGTTTACGGAAGATTTTATCAATACTTGGATTTCTTACAAGTTGGATAATGAAGTCAACCCCATGCGCCTACGTCCCCATCCTTATGAGTTTGGTCTGTACTACGATTGCTAAAAAATTAAAAATTAAAAATTAAAGATTAAAAATGGTAATAATTTCATTTTTAGTTCTTAGTTTTTAATTAATGAATTCGCCGCTAGTTAACGCGGCGTTTTTTATGCTTTGAATTTGATTATAGCAACCGCTTTCAGCGGTTACGATGCTCAGGGCTAGGGGCTAGGGGCTAGGGAAAGAAGGGGAAGAAGGGATAGGGGCTAGGATGCTCCGATGCTCAGGAAAGAAGGGGAAGAGGGGAAGAGAGTCAATGGTTTGGGTCATGAGCGAGTATCCTAACCCTTTCTATTATTGCCTCCTACCCCCTGCCCCCCTGCCTCCTGCCTTCTATTGCGTTACAATTTGAAAAGTGCCTTTACAAAAAAACATAAAACAATGACTGTTGCCTATCCCCACAAACTTCGCAATGCTTTGGGTGCGCGAGAAATTCTAGAGCAGGTAGTGCGCGATCGCGAAATTCATCTGATCACCATCAACCGCTACCGCTACAGCGAGCAGCGCAGTTGCAAAGACCTCACCGATTTAATCGAACTACTCGACGGTAAGCCAGCCGAACTCGTGCGCGACCTTTCCCGCCACATCTCCGACGAGGCCCGCCATGCCTCATGGCTCACAGACTTGCTGATAGATTTAGGCGTTAGTGTCGGTACGCCGCCGGGAGTATTGTATATTAACGAGTTTGAAAAGCTACTCCAGCAGATAGACCCCGCCAAAAATCGGGATGATTTTGTAATTTCTTCCCTAGCCGCAATTAATGTTACCGAAAAACGTGGTTGCGAATACTTTTCAGCTCATATCTACGCCCTGAAAAACGCTCCCCAGACGGAAGAAAACGTCAAAATTCGGGAAACCATCGAAAAGATTTTCCCAGAAGAAGCCGGTCACGTCCGTTGGGGAAACCGATGGCTAGCCCAAATTGCGGCCCAAAGCCCAGAACACCGCGAGAAGGTGGAACAAGCAAGGCGCAAGTATGTGGCGATCGAACAAGCTGCTTTTGAGTCGGGAATGGATATTATGCTGGGTGCTGAACTCCGCCGCGTTAGCAACCTCGTAGATATTGCTAATACAATGCCAATGTGGGAACGCCCTCAATACCTGATGGAACATCTACCGCAGGCATTGCTATCACCTGAGTTGCAAATGACCAGAATTGACGTGGCTCAAAGAGCTTGGCAGCGAGATCCGCAGGCATTTATGGAAAAATTTGTGCCCATGTTTCTCAATGGTATGAAGGGTCTTGAGAATAACCGTACTAAAACAGCGGCTAGTAAGTAAATCTCGCATTAAATACTTGTCATTGTTCGCTGTGCTCCGCAATCGCCGAGTCTCTGCGATTGCTTCGCACAGCGAACAATGACAGATCGTAATATTAAAACTTTAATTGCGGCACGCCTTCCAAAAAAGGGCCGCTCAACATTAACACAGTCATCGGCTCTAAGTTGCCGCTAACCTTCAAATTCTTATCTTTTTGAAACTGCTCGATATCTGTTTTCAAAACACCAGAATTATATCCTAATTTCGTTAAATAATTAATAGCTTGCTGGTCAGTTATGGAGATATCCGTAGAACGGAAAATGGGAATGTATTGTTCCCGCCAAATTCCAGCAAAAGAGGCTTTATTAAAATTAAAAATTCTTCCCCGCGAGGGATCGCCAATAATAGCTACATCGTCGTTCATTGCCAGCAAAGCCACTGCGTGTGGCAGCTTTCTCCCCCCGTCAAACAGCCAAACCGCTAACACTCCAGGGCGATTAATTTGCTGCATTTGCTCCCAACTGGGAGTTAGCTCAATACCATCCATTCCTAAAGCTCTTGCTGCTACAATTAACTGCGGCATCGAAGTTCCTAAACGGCTGGTTCTGGCTAAACGCGCAACACTTGATTCCGTCGCATCCATTCCCCATCTTTTTAATACTGTCGCCAAAGCCGCCGGGGCACAACTGCTGTTAGAAGTTTGTCGAAATACACCATTTGGTTGCAGATTATCTACTAATTCAGGATAAATTGGAGCGAGAAAATAGGATTCAGCCCCCGTAAATCCCCCCAATCCTAACAAGCCAATTAAAATTACTGCGGCTACTTGCGATCGCGCTGTCTCCCAACTGACTGTAAAGCCAATACCGCAGACTCCCGCCAGCATTACCCGCAGCAAAGTCCAAGTCACCTGCATCCCGTGAAAACGCCACTCAATCGGCAAAGCAGGCATTTGAGGCAGATTTAAAGCCAACAGCAGCAAAGCGACATAGAAAGCCAAAAAAGCTAGGGCGATCGCATCTTTGCCCTTAAATAAATCGTTAGCTGTCACTCCCGATCGAACTAAGACGCGCCCGAAACGCATTCCCCAAACAAACAGTAGCGAACTCAGCACCAGTGTGACAACTATTTCCATAGGAGCAAAATTTTGTTGCTTAACTAGCGTTTTAACACGCTCTGCGATCGCCAGTCGGTTTTAAGGCAACGCATTACCTGAAAACAGACTTACCATCAATCTTATAATCAAGACTGATTATTTAAATAAATTCTATTTATTTGGTGGATAGTATTATCCTACAACATTTACTTATCAATCAAATTTAATAATTGTTTTATCATTATAGTTAGAGTAAGGTAGAGTTAATAACCAAGTCAAGAAAACGTGCTGCTCCCAACAAGGGTAGCTCACACAACTCGGCCAATCAAAATATCGCTTTAATTAAAAGTGTCAAGTCAGCAGGGATAGTTTAAAGACTTATGCTCTAGCAATAAATCTTTAGTTCCTGCCTACCTGCGCTCGAAATAGTTCGCTAAACCTCAATTAGCGAACATCAAAAAAGCGCTTTGATAACCTTCAGTGAATGTCGTTACAGAAGATTATGAATTGCAGCGAGGCTAGGCTATGACTAAGTTTTCCGATCAATTTTCTCCCCTTTCTCGGCGTAAGTTTATCGCCACAGCAGGTGCATCTGCCCTGGGTTCAATACTGCTTAAAGGTTGTTTGGGAAATCCCCCAGAACCCGTTGCAGATACCAGTGCTGGCGGCGGTACTGCCACTTCAGTACTTGCTGTTGCCAACGAGAAAAGAGTCGAAGGCATCGAAACTACAAAAATCACCTTGGGATATATTCCCATCGTTGAAGCCGCAGCATTAATTATTGCCCAAGAAAAAGGTTTTTTTGCCAAATATGGCATGACCGAAGTTACAATTGCCAAGCAAGCTAACTGGGGTTCAGCCAGAGATAACGTAGAAATTGGTTCTGCAGGTGGTGGGATAGACGGCGGCCAGTGGCAAATGCCGATGCCTTATCTAATTAGCCAAGGGTTAATTACTAAGAGTAGCGTCCAAATCCCAATGTATGTTTTAGCCCAGTTAAATACTCAGGGAAATGGTATTGCTGTCTCACTTAAACACGAAGGTAAAGGCTTAGGTCTTAAACTAGATCAATCTGCCCACGACTATATTAAAGACCTTGCTAAAGCGGGCACTCCCTTTAAAGCAGCCTACACCTTTCCCAAGGTTAATCAGGACTTCTGGATTCGTTATTGGTTAGCAGCAGGCAACATTGATCCCGATACAGATGTTAGTTTGCTCACAGTACCGCCAGCCCAAACTGTCGCTAATATGAAAACTGGCAGTATGGATGGTTTCAGTACCGGCGATCCCTGGCCGCTGCGAATTGTGAAAGAAAAGATTGGCTTTATGTCAGCCCTTACTTCTCAAATTTGGAAAGGTCATCCAGAGGAATATTTAGCAATTCGTAGCGACTGGGTAGATAAACATCCGAAGGCTACAGAAGCCATTTTAGCAGGATTAATTGAGGCCCAACAGTGGTGTGATAAACCTGAACATCGAGCCGAATTAGTTAGCATTGTTTCTAGTAAAAACTTCTTTGATGTACCTCCAGAAGTTTTAATCCCACCCTATTCAGGTAAATACATGATGGGTGATAACCAACCAGAAATCGACGACTTTAAAATGGGTCCGTTGTACTGGCATGATGGGATTGGCAACGTTTCTTATCCATACAAAAGTCACGATTTGTGGTTCTTAACCGAAAGCGTGCGTTGGGGTTTTCTGCCTACAACAACTTTGACAGATCGCAAGACAATCATTGACAAAGTCAACCGCGAAGATATTTGGAAAAAAGCCGCTAAATTAGCTGGAGTTGCTGAGGCTGACATTCCTACAAGTACTTCTCGCGGTGTGGAAAAGTTCTTTGATGGGAAAGAATTTAATCCCGACAAACCCGAAGATTATCTCAAGAGTTTGGCAATTAAAAAAGTTTGATTCAGTTGACAGTTAACCGTTAACTGTTAATCGTTAATAGTTAACCCAAAATTTAGTCAGGACTTACGCAACTGTCACGCTCAAATCGACTTGTAGAGTGTGTCAGACTAAATTCTATAACGATTATCGAGGGTTTCAGCTTAGTAGAGCACCCTACGATATGTGTCGGTTGTGTAATTCCTGTTAGTCTCGCAAAACCATAGTAAAAACACAGGAGATTAGTAGGATGGCTGTAAGTACAAATCGGAGAGGCGGAGTAAATACTCAAGGAATGTTGGGTGAGTTTTGGAAGAAAAATTCTCAGAGTATTTTACCTCCACTTTTGGGCATATTTGGGTTTCTATTTGTTTGGCAGTTCCTATCAAGTTCTGGACTGATTAAGCTACCGGGACCTAGCAGTTTGTGGACTGATGAACGGACGCGGATTTTACTGATGTATCCTTTTATGAACTCCAAAACTTATGGAGTTGGCTTGTTTTGGCAAACTTTAGCAAGTTTGGAACGGGTGGCGAAAGGCTACACTCTAGCGGCGGTTGTGGGAATTGGTACGGGGGTTTTGGTAGGTACAAACCCTTTTCTTAATAAAGCTTTAGATCCGATTTTCCAATTTCTGCGGATGGTTGCACCTTTGGCATGGGTTCCGATTGCTTTGGCTGCCTTGCAACAAAATGAACCTGCGGCTTTGTTCGTGATTTTTGTAACTTCGGTTTGGCCGATTTTAATCAACACTGCTGAAGGTGTTCGCCAAATTCCTGATGATTACAATAATGTTGCGAAGGTGTTGCAACTTTCGCGGAAGGAATATTATCTAAATATTTTGTTTCCTTCAGCACTTCCCTACATTTTTACAGGCTTGAGAATTGCGATTGGTTTGGCTTGGTTAGCGATTATTGCAGCAGAAATTGTGATGTCGGGGATTACGGGTATTGGCTTCTTTATTTGGAATGCTTACCAGCAAAACTACATCAGCGAAATTTTGTTAGCTGTAGTTTACATTGGCGCTGTTGGTTTGATTCTGGATCGGTTGATGGCTTGGTTGCAGCAAAAGATTGCTCCTCCTCAAGGGAAGTAGTTTGGTTAACTGTTAACTGTTAACTGTTAACTGTTAACTGATAGCTGTGCAAGGCTTACCAAATTTGTCGTTTAGTCAGGGGTTAAAACCCCTGCCTAATAGTGAAAGTCGTCTGAAGACGACTAATAAATATCTCCAGACAAGACTCTGAAAACCAGGTAGGCTGCCTACTATCCAAGAGTGATTGGAAATGTTTAATGCACTAACTATTTTTCAGTCGGTTTTAACCGACTTTAGCTATGAGACAGGGGTTTTAACCCCTGGTGGACTTCGTAAGCTGTTACTGCTAACGAAGAATGCCGATAGCCAACCCAAAATCTACACAGAGGCAAGAAAATCATGTCAACTTTAATTGCAGTAGAACAACTTGAAAAGGTCTTTAATTTATCAGACGGTGGCAAATACATTGCCCTCAAAGGCATAGATCTGGAAATTAAAAAAGGCGAGTTTATATCCTTAATCGGACACTCTGGCTGTGGCAAATCTACTCTGCTAAATATGGTGGCTGGTTTGGATTTACCGACAGAAGGATTAGTAACAATTGAAGGACAAAGAATCACCCAACCAGGGCCCGATCGCATGGTAGTCTTTCAAAACTATTCCCTACTACCTTGGCGCACAGTCAGAGAAAATATTACTCTCGCTGTAGATTCGGTGATGAAAGGCTTACCCAAAGCGGAACGCCTCGATATCATTCAAAAACACATTGATATGGTGGGTTTAACTCCCCACGCCGAGAAACAGCCTGCATTGCTATCAGGAGGACAAAAACAACGGGTGGCGATCGCGCGTGCTCTGGCCTTACGCCCTAAACTATTGCTATTAGATGAACCCTTCGGTGCTTTAGACGCTTTAACTCGCGGCAATTTGCAAGAGAAATTAATGGAAATTTGCCAAGAGTACGAAATTAGTGCGCTGATGGTGACACACGATGTAGATGAGGCCGTGTTACTTAGCGATCGCATCGTCATGTTGACTAACGGCCCAGAATCGAAAATAGGCGGCATTCTCGAAGTAGACATCCCCCGCCCCCGCAAACGCATGGAAGTAGTCTCGCACCCCAGTTACTACGCCCTACGTAGCGAAATGATTTACTTCCTTAACCAACAAAAACGGGTGAAAAAATTAAGGGCGAGAAAAGTACCCGCGATCGCCCGTCACGGCCTCGAAAAAGTCAACCTCGAACTCGGATTCGTCCCCCTCGCCGCCTGTGCTCCCCTCGCGATCGCCAAAGAAAAAGGCCTATTTGCCAAACACGGCCTCGATGAAGTCCACCTCGTCCGCGAAACCAGTTGGCGCGGCATCGTAGATGGCATCGCCGGCGGTTACTTAGATGCCGCGCAAATGCCCTCTGGCATGGCTGTCTGGTTAAGCTTAGGAGGCCATCAAGAGAAGCCGATACCAACCGTTACAGCCCTCACCATGAGCCGCAACGGTAACGGAATTACCCTTGCCAGGCGGTTTTACGACCAAGGGATTTATACTCTGGCAGACTTTAAAGCCATGCTGCAAAGAACACCAGCGCAAACTCACAGGATGGCGATCGTTCACCCCTCCTCTATGCACAACCTGTTACTGCGTTACTGGTTAGCTGCTGGTGGCATTGACCCCGATCGCGATGTGTTGCTGAAAAATATCCCCCCAGCACAAATGATCGTTGACTTACAAGGCGGCACTATTGACGGTTTCTGCGTCGGCGAACCTTGGAACTTGCGGGCCTCAATGGAAGGCGTAGGCTTTACAGTGGCGACGGATTTGGAACTGTGGCCGGGACATCCTGGGAAAATTCTAGGAGTACGGGAAGAATGGGCGAATGCTTACCCCAATACTCACATTGCCTTAATTAAGGCATTGTTAGAAGCTTCTCAGTATTGCGCCGATCCTAATCACGCGGCTGAAGTAGCCGAAATTGTAGCGGGGCGCGAGTATGTCGCCACTGACAAAAATTACATTCAACTCGGCGATCCTAATTCTGCTGCTTGTAATTTGGATACTCCCATGCGGGAATACGCCCACCATTTATTTTATGGGGACGGAGTGAACCGTCCGAGTCGAACTGAACAGTTATGGCACATGGTACAAATGGCACGCTGGGGCGATACGGTGTTTCCGCGCAACTGGGTGGAAATTCTGGAACGGGTGGTGCGAGTTGGCCCCTTTAGTACGGCGGCGCGAGAGTTGGGGCTGTCAGATATTACTTATACTCGCGGTTCTCTTCCCTTGTTTGATGGGTCAGTGTTTAATTCTGACGATCCGATTGGATATCTTAATAGCCTGGAAATTAAACGCGATTTCACAATGGCTGAAGTTGTACTTGATTCGGGTCGTCGTTCGGCTTAGAAAGTTTGAAGAATTAAGGGAATATTTGAATACATAGAGTATGGTGCGTCAGAAGTATAAACCTTTATTCTATAAATCCATAATTTCGTCTGACGCACCCTACAAACTTCCTTCGCAATCGACAGTTAAACGTTAACAATCAACAATCAACAACAAGAAATTTAAACCCATGACTAATACTGCCCTCAACGAGAAAAACTCGAAAACTAGCCTTAATCAAGGAAGCGTTCGCCGCCAGCCTTTTTTGGTGATGGACAATGTTTATAAGTCCTATCCAAATGGTTATAAGGCTTTAGAAAATGTCAACTTGAACATAGCCGAAGGAGAGTTTATTACAATTATCGGACACTCCGGTTGTGGTAAATCAACGCTATTAAATATGGTGTCGGGTTTTAGCCAACCTAGTCAAGGAACCGTAACGATTAATGGGCAGAAAATTACCAAGCCTGGCCCGGATCGGATGGTTGTCTTTCAAGGTTACGCTTTGCTACCTTGGCGGACGGTGTTTGAGAATGTTTATTTGGCAGTTAATGCGGTATTTCCCAATAAGTCAAAAGTCGAGAAAAATGCGATTGTTAAAGAGCATTTAGCTATGGTAGGCTTGACTG
Source organism: Kamptonema formosum PCC 6407 (assembly GCF_000332155.1). Classification (GTDB taxonomy): domain Bacteria; phylum Cyanobacteriota; class Cyanobacteriia; order Cyanobacteriales; family Microcoleaceae; genus Kamptonema; species Kamptonema formosum. The sequence continues at coordinate 2,555,631 of NZ_KB235903.1, forward strand.
AAGCTGCGGAGAAAAGGCCGCCGCAAATTTCCGGGGGGATGAAGCAGCGGGTATCGATCGCGCGGGCTTTGGCAATTCGCCCCCAGGTGCTAATTTTGGATGAACCTTTTGGGGCTTTGGATGCAATTACTAAGGAAGAATTGCAGGAAGAATTGCTGAAAATTTGGAACGATCATCGCTGTACGGTGTTGATGATTACTCACGATATTGATGAAGCTTTGTTTTTGGCCGATCGCTTGGTGATGATGACTAATGGGCCGTCGGCGACAGTTGGTGAAGTTTTGCAAATTCCTTTTCCGCGTCCTCGCGATCGCGTGCAAATCATGGAAGATCCAGAATACTCACTCATGGCCCAAACTATTGACTCTCTTCCCTTCTTTCCCTAGCCCCTAGCCCCTAACCCCTAGCCCCTAACCGCCTTGGCGGTTGCTATAGCTCAAAACAATAAACTACACAGTTTTATGACTACCACCGATCCTAACGTACAAACAGTTTCTACTGAAAGCCTTTCCAGTTCCGATATTATCACCAATGAATTAATTTCTGATGCAACGACTATCAGCTATGTAGAAGAGATTGAAACTGTCATTGCCAGTATGGCCATCGATCAAAAAGTAATGGTCGGCAAAAATGAAACAGGAGGGCATCGTTGGGAATTTAAGTACGGCAGCGTTGAGGTATTTGTACAACTTACAGGGGAAACTGAAGATGACTCCTTGACTGTTTGGGCTGCTGTACTGCCGTTACCTGCTAAGAATGAACCACTGTTAATGCGGAAGTTGCTAGAAATGAACTGGCTGTCAACTTATGAATCTCATTTTGCAATTGTTGATAGCCAAATTGTAGTAGTATCAACTCGCACTTTAGCGGAGTTATCGCCAGGGGAAATTTCCCGCGCCATTACCGTTGTTGCAACAATTGCTGATGATTATGACGACGCTTTGCAAGCTGAATTTAGTTAACTGTTAATTGTTAACAGTTAGTTGTTAGTTGTTAGTTGTTAACTGTTAATTGTTAACAGGGCAATTCCTTTTACCTCGTAAGTTGTAAGGTGGGCGCTCGCCGACCATCATTTGTGGCTATAACTTACAATATTTTTGGCGGCGAGCGCCTACCCTACATTTAATGATGTTTGTCTGTATTACCAATTACCAATTACCAATTACCAATTACCACTTAATATGTGGCGTATAATTCCCTTGATGTCCGCATCTGGAACCGTTCAAATGGCAATTGATGAATGGTTGCTAGAACAACACCGTTTGGGAAAACATCCGCCAACTTTGCGGTTTTATACTTGGGAACCAGCGGCGATTTCTTTGGGTTATCACCAGCGGCGCTGGCCTGAATTTTGGCAGGAAATAACTTGGCAAGGAATGCCTTTAGAATTAGTTAAACGTCCTAGTGGTGGACGTGCTGTCTTGCATCAAGGGGATTTAACTTATGCTGTAATTGCGTCAGAATTGGGTAAAAATCGCACAGAAGCTTATCAAATTATCTGCCAATTTTTGATTGAAGGTTGGCGATCGCTTGGTTTAGATTTACATTATGGTTCGGCGGGACGAGGTTATATTCATAACCCTAATTGTTTTGGTACTGCAACAGGTGCGGATTTAGTTTCGGCTGAGGGTTTTAAATTTATTGGTAGCGCTCAATTACGGCGGGGTGATGCTATTTTACAGCATGGTTCTATGCGTTTGCAACCAGATAATAGCTTATTTACTCAGGTATTTGGTGAGGAAATGAAGGCTGTGCAATTACGTTTATCTCAGCGGGGAGATAGTTTGATTGAAATTGTAGTTGAGGCTTTGACTTTAGCAGCTACACGCTGTTTCGATATTGAGTTAGTGGTGCAGCCTTTATCAGAGGAAGAGTGGGAGGCTATTTTGCTAATGGCTAATGGCTAATAGCTAATGGCTAATTGGTAATTGCTTTTAATTTTGTTCTGTTGATTTAGCTATTGCATTCAGCGGTAAACCGGGCGGATAGCTGCCCTCTTCTTTAATTCGCTTGATATCGGCTTCTGTAATCTTGGCATTTAAGGATTTTGCCACTGCTCTTACAATGTCACCCTTATCAATTGTTCCGGCTACAGAACCAGTTGGCGACAGTACGACAATGCGCCGTAATTGATGGGATTCCATGCAGTTAATTACTTCGACTAAAGATGATTTCTCGCCAACAGCAATGGCTTCGCTCAATGGTTTCACGATATCTTTGAGGGTTTGCTTTTCCCACTGACTGCGCTCGATGAAGCGGATATCGTCAACAGAAACTAAGCCGCGATCGCGACCATTAGAAGAAGCAACATAAATTTGAGAGTGAGAAGTTTCTAACAAATATTGCTCGGCAAACTGCCGCAGCGTCAAGTCAGCATTAATTACTCTAAATTCGCGGCTCATAGCATCGCTAGCCTTCGTTTTCAGTAAGGCTGACTGCAAATCGGCTATGCGGTTGTAAGAGGTGGCATTTCGCAGGCAAAACCAGCCTATAAGTCCAATCCATAAGGCTCCTGGTTGCCCAACTAGCAAAAAGAGTGATGCTCCTAATGCGATCGCCAACCAACCTAAAACTTGCCCTGTTTTCGCGGCCCAACGAACGCCAGCTAAGCGAGAACCGGTGATTTTCCAAACTGCTGCTTTTAAAACCTGTCCGCCGTCCAAGGGTAGACCGGGAATTAAATTAAAGATGCCCAAAATTAGATTAATTTCGGATATTCGTTCTGCCAGTTCGCGGATCAAGCTAGATGGTGGCAGAGTTATAGCTGCTAAACCAACTATTAAAAATAGTCCGAAGCTGACTCCTGGGCCTGCGATCGCCACTTGAAAAGCTTGACCGGGAGTTTTTGATTCCTGCTCTATAGAAGCAACACCGCCAAATAGAAATAGAGTAATGGAATTAACTTTAATACCTTGAGACATAGCGGCTAAACTATGCCCTAACTCGTGCATGAGAACGGAGCCAAATAGCAGTAGAGCTAGTGCAAATCCAGCGACCCAAGAAAGCACAGGCCCATAAGCTCCCTGGTAATTTCTAGCATTGGCAAAGGTTGCTAGCGCTAAAATCACAAACCAAGAGGAATCCACAAATAGCGGGATGCCAAATAAAGAGCCAATTCGCCAACCTGCCTGCATGAATTTTTCCTTGAGTGCATTTTTCAGGGTCGCCTAAGCCAAAGTCAATCAACCCTTTACTTTATTGTGACTGAAAAAGTCCTGAATGCGATCGCTCTTGTCAGGGCACGGCAAAGTCCCTTCGTGTCAACTTAAGGTCAAACCCTTAGTCCGGCAGGGGTTAAAACCCCCGCCTCAAAGTTTAAGTCCTCTAAAGAGGACTGTTAAACTCATTAGTTTTTATTAGTCCACTAAGCGAGGACTTTAGCTATAACAGGGGAGTTTTAACCCCTGACGGCCTTTGCTTGACAAGAAGCGGTTTCAACCGCCGAACTTTTGCCTTATGCTTTTAAACCTGCTGCCAAAGGTTTAGTCCAAATGCCCTGCTCATTTTCTTCGTACTGCTGATGAATTGTCTCCCAAGCGGCGTGTTCTGCTTTACTTGCGTCGTTAGTTTCGTCAAAGGCTTGATTGTAGCGATCGATGAATGTTTTTTGAGCTTCCTCAGATAGGTGCGATCGCACTTCAGGGGACAAGTCAGCCGGGCCCGAACACCGACCTGTACTGGCGCGGGGCAAAATCATGTCGCTGACGGAGATTTCTTCACCGCCTGCACTTTCCAGCAGCAGTTGAATTTCGCCCGATTTATCGGCGGCTACTTCTGCCATCACCAGAAATTCCCCTGCTTCTAGGCGCGTTTGATAGATAGTTGCCTTATCTTCAGGCATTCCCAAGGTAGCTAAGGCGGAGACTAAACCCGCACCAGCAGAACCTGCGATCGCACCGCTAGCAGCACCGATCAATACAGCACCCAAAGGCCCTGCTGCTACCACAGGCCCCACAAAGGGTATAAATAACACGCCAACACCTGTTAGCAAGCTCAAAAACGAGCCAAATAGGGAACCAAAAATTGCGCCGTTTCGGAGGCCTCCGAGAATCAGATCTTTCTTAGTAATAAAGCCCGCGATTCTGGTTTCGGATTGAAAATTTTTGCCCATCACGGAAATATGATCGCGAGACACACCGCGATCGAGCAGGCGGCGGATCGCGCCATCTATTTGCTTTTCTTCCTTAAATACTGCTGAAACTGTGCGCTCTGCTTTATATTCTTCTGGCATTTTGAGACTCCTTGAATACTTGTTGAATACTTGTAGATACGTTACTGTTTCTTGCAGTATAGGGCTATACTATGCTGTACCTGCGTCAATCTTCTGGTAGATTCCCTAGAAATTAATCTATAATCTTCTGGTGGATTTCATAGAAATCAATCTATTATTTTCTGTGATTAGCAACACTCAATTTTTGTTATATAAGCCTTGCGAAGTAATCCCAAAGATGGTTGTTAGCAGCAAGAGATTGCGTCACCCCTTCTCAATAACAGAGTAATAATCTATTTGTCATTGCGAGCGTAGCGAAGCAATCTCAGGGTATCAACAACGGTACAACAACCTACAAAGGAGAGCGAATATATCCCCACTTACCAAAACCAAAAGATACCGGAGCAAATCCGTCAGAAATATCATCATAAGACCGACTAAACTGCGGATTAATAACATAATTTCCACTTTTGTCTATAAAACCAAACTTCCCGTCAACTTCCACCTGTGCCAAACCCTCAGAAAAAGAGCCGCCACGACTAAACTTAAAAGGAATTACCAGCTCTCCTTTTGTATTGATATATCCAGATTTTTCACCATTGTAAACTGCCGCCAAGCCTTCAGAAAAAGGCGAAGCATACTTGAATTGAGGCGGAATTGCTAACCTCCCAGTTTTGTCAATATATCCTTCACCAACACTAAGACTAACTCGCGCAAAACCTTCCGAAAAATTACCTATAGCATCAGTCAATGTGTAATCCAGAATTATCTCAGTAAACTTTCCCATCTTGTCAATAAAGCCAGATTTACCATCCTCCACAACCAAAGCTACACCATCGGAAAAAGGCAATGCCCAATTAAATTTGGGCGGAATTACAAATTTACCAGTCTTGTCAATAAAGCCATCTTTGTCCTGAAACTTCACTGCTGCTAACCCTTCCGAAAAATAAATAGCACTTTCAAATTGTGGCTGAATTACCATTTTCCCTTTTGTGTCGATCGAGCCAAATTTGCCCCCGATCTTGACAGTCGCTAACCCATCAATAAAAGAAGAAGCTTCCTCAAAATCCTGTTGAATCACAATATTACCTGTTCTGTCAATATAGCGGAACTTGCCACCAATTGTCACCAATGCCAGCCCTTTAACAAAAGGATAATGTAGATAATACTCTGGTTGGATCAATAATTTTCCTGTCTGGTCGATCGCACCCCATTTTTTACCAATTTTCACCCAAGCTACCCCACTAGAAAATGACTCAGCTTCATCAAAAATGGGGGGGATTACTAAGAATTCACTCCAAGGCGTATACTCCGGTGGCAATACATTTGCTATTTTCAATGCTTGACATAATAAGCCTGCAATTTCGCCTCTGGTAGTGTTCTTATTGGGCTGAAGTTTCCTGACATTTGGGTAGTTGACAATCAGGTAGTTTTCTGTAGCAGCAGCGATCGCATTTCTGGCATAGTCTAGAATCTCCGCTGCATCGTCAAAATACTTCCTTAATGTCTCGTTTGCTGGTGAAACAGGTTGATAATTTAACCCATTTGCTATAATTGAAATTGCTTGCACTCGCGGTAACATTTGATTAGGCTTGAAAGTGCCGTCAGGATAACCCGCAAAAAATTTTCTTTCCGTAGCAAATTTAATTGCTTCGTGGGCCCAATAATTCTCAGGGACATCAGTAAAAGTAATGGCAGTAGCGACTATGGGGGAATTGGGAAAAGCTTTGAGTAAAATAGCAGCAAACTCAGCACGAGTAATAGTTACCTCTGGGCGAAAAGTGCGATTGTGATAGCCGTTAATAATCCCTCGCTGTGCCAACTCAATAATACATTTTTGCGCCCAATGGCTTTGAATGTCGGAAAAATTTACAGTGTTAGTCATAAATAGGCTCCTGTTTTTCAACTATTCTACAGTTCTCTTCACTGGATACTTTAAGATACAATTAGATCGAACCAGCAATCAGGAAAAAATCTGATTTTCCTAGCTAAACTCCTCACATCTTCTTTCAGACTTGCCCTTCCATTTTTCAACTCCAATCACAAGGAAATAAATTAATGGCATTAGCACATCTCTTTCCAGTTATCCATCCCATCTTAAAGCATACTTTCCCAAATTGCCTGTGGACAGGAGATGTCAATCAGCCGGAGATTGCCTTAACTTTTGACGATGGCCCCCACCCGCAACACACGCCAAAATTACTCAAAATTTTAGATAAATACAATATTACAGCTAGCTTTTTTCTACTCGGTTTGTGCGTCCAACGCTATCCCGAAATTACTAAGGCTATTTATGAAAGCGGTCATTGGATTGGCTTACATGGCTATCAACATATATCCTTCCCTAAGTTAACACCAACAAACTTAAAATTGGAATTAGAAAATACCCAAAATCATATTTACGAAGCCTGCGGTTTAGCACCACAATTAATCCGAGATGTGCGCCCACCCAATGGTTTTTTTACGCCCCGCCAATTAAATTTGTTAACGGGTTGGGGATATCGCCCTGTAATGTGGAGTGTAGTACCTGAAGATTGGGTAAGACCGGGAGTTTCTGTGGTTGTTAATCGCGTGATTCAGCAGACTTGTAGGGGTTCAATTATTGTCTTACACGACGGACATTGTGGCGGAGAAGATGTAGCACTCTCAGCAGCAGAAATTATTCCTCTACTTTTAGATCGAGGCTATAATTTTGTTACCATCGATAAAATCTGGAACCAAATCCAACAGGGCAGATTTTGAGTTGGGTAAAGTGGCGGATAGTATAATCTCTGAGTAAACCTGTGTTGACAAGACATTTATTCAGGACTTACGCAAAACTATCCGTAACGCCGCCATCTTGGCGGTCAAGTCACCGCCAAGATGGCGGCGTTACGGAATCTGTCATAATATCTGTGTGAGTAGAGGAGTTTTTGTATGGTTAAATCGCATAAATCGCCAACTGTAACAGCCTTAGCTTTGGGTTTAATCTTAGCTAATGAGGTGCTTTTTAATAACAGGATAGCGCCTGCATTTGCCCAAACTAGGTTTAAGGATGTTCAAAACCATTGGGCCCAAGCTTGTATTGAAGATTTAGCCGATAAAAAAATTATTAGTGGCTATTATGAAGATGGAACTTTTCGCCCCAATCGCCCCGTTTCCCGCGCCGAATTTGCTGCCATCGTCCGCAGAGCTTTTCCCAATGCTAAGCCAGTTCGAGAAGCTATGACTTTTGTCGATCTTCCTACTGATTATTGGGCTTATAAGTCGATAATGGAAGCCTATCAAACGGGATTTATTTCTAGCTACAATGGTAGTGTTTTTAATCCTACTCTTAATATTCCTCGCTGGCAAGTGGTGGTATCTTTAAGTAATGGTTTAAGGTATTCCCCAACGCAATCGGCGACTAACATTTTGACCGCGACTTTTGACGATGCAGCGGACATTCCAGATTTAGCAAAAAATGCGATCGCGGCTGCTGCTGAAAAACAGGTTGTCGTTAATTATCCTAATGTTAGACAACTTAAACCAAATCAAGATGTAAGTCGGGCAGAAGTAGCTGCATTTCTTTGCCAAGCTGTGTCTAACTCAGGTCAAGCGGCTTTAGTTCCTTCTCAATATATTGCCCAAGTTCCCGCCGATATTCAACCAACTAAAACAGAGATATCAGAAGTTGGCAAAGTTCGTGCAGAATTTTCTTATCAACAACAAGGTGAAGATGGCAAAAATTTGCGGATAAAAATTAGCCGGGAAGGTCAAATATTCCTCGATGAACCTGTGCTATTGCCGACGCGATCGCTTGCAGGTAACATAGATCGAAAAGCAACAAATGAAATATCTGAAGGGCTGTTATTATCTCTACGAGTGCGAGATTTAGATGGCGATGGGGAACCGGAAGTGTTAGTAGATTTGGTGTCTGCTAAAAGCAGAAGTAATAGCATTCGCAACAACTATTCCTATATTTACCGCTACGAGGCGACACCTAAAACCTACGTACTTACGCAACATTCTTGGGGGAATGTCAATTACGAACTTGAGGATTTAGATCGAGATAATATTCTGGAATTTAAAAGTCAGGATGGAAGATTTAGAGAGGCATTTACCAATTATACTGATTCTCGATTGCCCTTGCAAATCTGGCAATATCGTCAAGGCAAAATGTTAGATGTTACTAAACAATATCCCGTACAAGTTTACACTAATGCCTCTGAACTGTGGGTAGAAAGTAGCACTCGTCAAAGCAATAATCAAGATATAAAAGGCGTGTTGGCGGCTTACCTAGCAAGTAAGTATGTACTTGGTCAAGAGGTGGAAGGTTGGCAATTAGTTGAGAAGATTTATCAAGGTAGCGATCGCGCTCAATTTTTGGGACAATTACGCCAATTTTTAGCGAGTAATGGCTATGCTGTTGGTCAAAATACCGCTGATAATAAGCCTCAAGATCGATCAGATACTAAACTTCAAGCTCAACCAGAGACTAAACCTCAAGATAAGCCAGATACTAAGCCTCAAGATAAGCCAGATGCTAAGCCTCAAGATAAGCCAGATACTAAGGATAATGAGACTGCGATCGCACCTAAATTAGTCCGCACTTTACCTGGTAGCAAAAACCCAGTTTTTTCTGTGTCAATTAGCCCAGATGGTAAAACTTTAGCCGCCAGTGGTAAGCAGGAAATTAAACTTTGGAATCTGGAAACAGGAGAAATATTAAATACCTTATCGGGCCATGAAGGTAATGTTTGGTCTGTAGCTATTAGTCCAGATGGGCAAACTTTGATGAGCGGTAGTGGTGATGGTAGCGCGATTTTGTGGGATATTTCTACTGGGGAAATCCGACGCAATCTATCCCATACAGGGGGGTGGATTAATGCAGTTGGTTTTAGTTCAGATAGCAAAACTGCGATTAGTTGCAGTCATAATAAGGGGATTAATTTGTGGGATGTTACTACTGGAAAACTCCTGTATAGTCTCGATGGATTTAACCCGATGGCGATCGCTTCTCAAGGGCGGGTTTTCGCCAGCAGCGGCGGGCCTAGCGAGATCAAGCTATGGGATGTGGTGACGGGGGCACTTCGCAGTACCCTTGCGGTTCCAGCGGTGGCGGGAGGCGGAATTAAGGCGATCGCTATCAGTCGGGATGGGTGGACTCTCGCCCACGCGATGTCTGGAAATTCTCGCATCCAAGTCTGGGATTTGCGGAAGCGACAAGCGCTTTATACCCTAGACGGACATTCTGCGGGGGTAGAGGCGATCGCGATTAGTCCCGACGGACAAACTCTCGCTAGTAGCAGTAGCGATCGCACTCTCAAACTGTGGAATCTACGTACCGGGAAACTGATGCACTCAATGGAAGGGATGGGTGCGATCGCCTTCAGCCGCGACGGGCAAATTCTTGTTAGCGTAGGTAAGGATAATTCTATTCAAATTTGGCAAATGAGTGACAAAGTTAGCCAAAGGTGAGTAAGTTTTTTCAGCAATTACGCGCGATGAGATTAGAAACCGGGTTTCTGAGTAGAATCTCCGTAGAGAATCGAATATTTTTCTAAGAAACCCGGTTTCTGTGCGTAGGTAAACGCTACGAATGTACATTTGAAGGAGAAGTATTATTTTGCCTGCTAAAACATTGTCAACTACTTTGCGATCGCAGTCAAATTAATCAGCCAAAAAACATTCAGACTATAACTTCCTTCAGAAACGCGGCTAATTCTCCCTTATTCATATTTCCCTGTGCCACCTGCATCACCAAATTATATGCTTGCTCATCTGTCAAATTTAGGGAATAGCCATTAAAACGTAAAAAACTATCCATCGCCGCGAAAGCAGTCCGTTTATTGCCATCAATAAAAGGGTGATTCATCGCTAAATGGTAGAAATAAGCAGCAGCTTGATCCTGAATTGTGGGATGCAGCAACTCACCGCCGAAAGTGGCTTGCGGTTGAGCTAAAGCAGACTCCAGCAAGCCTTCATCCCTAACACCCTGACTGCCACCAAATTTTTCAATTTGTCTGGCATGGATGCTTAAAACCGCACTTTTATTTAGAAAATTAGGAATTAGCAAGACGGCGATAAACCTCCTCTCTTTCGCGTTCCGAATCTAGATATGCCTGCCATAATTTCGGGTCTATTTCTGGTTGTTGCTTAGCCTTTAGGGAACGCACAAACTCAAGTACCTCTTCTAGTCTATGCTCTGGCACTTGGTCAATTTCTTGGAGCAGTAAGTCTTTAGTAGTCATTTTTCCGAAAAGATTAGTATACTAAGTAGGGTGGGCGCTCGCCGTCAATCATTTTAGGCTATGAGAAACATCTAGGCTATGAGAAACATCGCTATTTGTGGCAATAGCCTACCTTACTTTTAATTGTATCCTTTTACTTACCAGCTTACTACAAAACTTATAGAAAATGCAACTTACCAGTAAAATTTTCTGCCCAATTCCTCTTCTAACTTGTAATTATATGGTTGAAAAAACTCACTCAATCGCCCATGAATAGCATCAATCGGCGGCTGATAAACCCCAGCATTATACTTTTCATGATCAGGAAGTTGATAATCTGGCAAACCTAAAAATGCAAAAACCTGTTGAAGTGCAACAGCAGGATTAGCATAAAAATCTTCACTTCGCAAAATTAAGAACTGCTCTTTAGGAAAAAGCCTCATCCACCGTCTGATACTATAAACATAAAGACTCTTATCAAGATACTCGCACTGTTTCCAGTAAATTGCATTTTCTAAATCCGTTTCATTTGCCTTTGCTAATATCTCCATTTCAACGTTTATCGCCTCTTCAAAAGAGCGCTTTTCCGTTCCCCGTCTCACCCACATTTGATAATGAGAAAAAACTCTGGCTACAGGATTTCTCAGGATAATAATTAGCTTAACTTGCGGTAGAGATTCGTGCAATCTTTGAGCCGCTAGCGGATAGTTTAAATAGGTAGGAGTTGCCTCGCCAGTCAAAAAAAATTGTGTATTTATTTCTGGGAAAAAATGAGCATCATACCAAGCCTTACCGCGATGAAAATGTTCTGAAAAAAAACAGATTTCTTTCTCAGCAGCCGCTAAAATTTGAGGATGAGAAGTGATATACTTATAAAGAGAAGTAGTTCCACATCTAGGAGAACCGATAATAATAAAATCTGGGTTGCGTAAGTTTTCAAAATTACAATTTACTTGTGCAAGTTCGGGATGAGATACTAAAGTTTGCTTGTAAACAGCAGTTTGGTAAACCGCTATCGCCTCCTCAATTTTTCCCTGTTTTGTCAGCGCTGCCGCCAAATGGACGTAAACTAAAGGAAAGTCAGGTAAAATCTCAATAACTTGGCGATAAAGGGCAATTAAATCGTCAATTAAACTAGAATTATTAGGAAGCGGCGCATAGCGCAGAGGAAAGTAAGCAGGGGTAAAATTGGGTTGTAGGATAATCGCCTTTTGCTGAGCTGCGATCGCATCTTCTAATTGCCCATTTTGTTGTAGCGCTTTCCCCAAATTGTGGTAAGCTAAAGGCGAATCGGGATTTATTTCAACCGCCTTTCGGTAATGCGCGATCGCCTCCTCTAATTTTCCCTCTAACTTCAGCGCATCTCCCAAAGCACAATAGTCCAAATTCATGCCGGAATCCTATAATAACCGCGCATCATCACCTTAATATCTAAATGCTTCTTATCCGCCGTAGTTCCATCGTGAATCATATTCTCCGTAGGCGCAATATAAGCCTCCCCCGGTGCTATTCTCAGCTTCACCACTGGATATTCTGGATAGCGCCTCATAAATTCCTCATTCGCCGATCGCATCCAATTTTGTTGAATTCCCTCCTCGCTACCTCCCAACATCTCAAATAAAGTCATTTCTGGCAGATTAATAAATAAAAAATAACGGTCTTCCAGCCCCAAATTAACACAAATACGATTAGTTGCTTCGTGCTTGCGATTCAACGGTAATTTATCCCAATTATCAGTATGCAAACCATTATGGCAGCCTCGGTTTCTGTCAATTGTTGACGTAGTTAATCCCGGAGGCATTCCCCCAATGCCATTAATCGCAGGCGGAGAATTAGAGAAACATAAAGGAGTAAAATAGTGAATAATTTTATCTAAAGCTTCCTGGCAATTTTCGCGGATGCCAAAAGCCTTTAATTCTTCTTGAGTTGCGATCGCGCTAATACCTTGTTCTGCAAACGGAGCTAACACTTTTGAGGGCAAACGCACAATTCCTATACCAGCATAATAGGGTGGTACCTCCTCTGTCCACAGCAGTGCCGACTCCTGTGCATTTGGATATCTCCAAGGCTCTTTAGGCACAAAAGCACCATCGCAATAACCAGCACTCTCTGGTAGAATTTCTCCTGCTGCCACAGTACCAGAACTCAGCCACACCCTCGGAATTTCACTCTTATCCTTGGGAGTGCATTGAAAAATTTTAATTCCTTCCCGAAGATTGACCATCAAAGCAAAAATTATCTAAAAGTTAACAGTTAACAGTTAACTGTTAACTGTTAACTGGTAAGCTTCTATAACTTGTAAGTAGGTAGATGCAAATAAACCTTGCTGTGTAATAAGTAAGGTGGGCGCTTACCGACTACCATTTATAGCTATAAGTTACAAGTTTTTTGCGGCAAGCGCCCACCCTACGTTTAATTCTACTATTTAACAGCTAACAATTAACAGTTAACCGTTAACTACTCTAGTGCGTGCAGTGCGTACAATGCGTACAATGCGTACACAAACCCGCAACCTCAAACCCTTCTGCTGTTGGAAATTGCCAGAGAGTTTGTGTTAAACTTGCAGGGTCAACTTCTGGTCTAGGAACAGATGAAAACGTCAAGACGCGCCCCTCATCATCTGTATTTTCTACCAAAATTTCATCCTCAGCAATTTTAATACCATCTCGGTGTAAAATGCTGATGCCAAACATATTAGTCATTCCCAACTCTGACAGCTTAGCTGCAATAGCGCTGAGAAATTCTTGATTGTTGACAACTGCTTCTGAGCGTTCAACTGCCGCTGCTACCTGCTCATTATTGCGGACAAATTCTAACGGAAACCAAACCCACTCACCAGATACTTGATTTTGTTCAACCTTCCACATATAGGGAATAGCATCGCTATATTCTGTGGTCGGCTTAATGTAAGAATTGTTACCTTCAAACTCCTCAACTAGCCGCTCTTCAGCAGACAGGTTGAAGTGCTTGTGAAGCAAGCATATACCAACTTGTTTTTGCAAGCCGTAGCTGCGGATAATCGCACCCAACTCTTTCAGATTATACTTGACTAATTCAAGCCGATCTCTGACCGTGAAAAAATCCTCTAAACCGTCGAAAACTTCTGGTTTGTAAGCTGTTAGCATACGGGTTTAGTTCCTTGCAGATTAATATCTATAGTCGAACATATTTGGGATTTTGCCAAATGTCAATAGCTGAGACAGGATAAATATATTAAATATTTGTGACAGCGGTAATTTTTTAGCGTAAGCTTTGGTGAGTAAGGGCGGTAGGCATCGCACTAATACGTCTCTGGTATCGATCGCCCCTAGCAGTTTCCGCGCCGCAGGCAACCGGATGAGTAATACCCAGTTTGAGATCGCTAATAGGTCTTTAACGAAACCCCTCGCTCCTAGAGTCCTTGATGTGGACATAGATTGCTTGTAGTCTTAGATTGGCGAGTGACATTTGAGTGCGATCGCCCCCTTAGATTACAGGGATTCGCCTAGAATAGTTACTAGGCATTGTTATTTATTTTTTTTAGGAATTACGCAGTCGATCGGATAAGTGTGTCAGAGGTTGCCCCGATAACCGCACAGAAAATCTTAGCCTCAAACCCCATCCTTCATCAGCCATTCTCCATTCTTCAATCCCTATGCTTGTCTGTCTCCAGTGTCAGTTTGAGAATCCCAATAGCAACAAATTTTGTCAAAACTGCGGCACTTCCCTCACCGACAAGTTTTGCCCTGAGTGCGGTGCTAAAGTCTCTTTTAGCGCCAAACAGTGTCAAAACTGTGGTAATGCGACAGGCCAAGTATGGTGGGCAGTAGTATTGTGGCAACCAGATTTACAACCCACTCCAACTTCAGAACCCGAACTTGCAATACCTTCGGCAGACTACGCCTACGGTCAAATTCAGCAGCTACAAGACATTTTTGTTGGTGCAGCATCAACAGAAAGTTTTGTAGAGCCAGCATCAGACATAATTAGCACAGAAATATCCCCCCCCCTCCAACCCCCAGAAACAGCAGTTTTAAGCCCTCAGATCCCCCCTGATGACGAGATCGGCAACGGAGATATTGAGGATACTAGCTCGGTTAATATGCAAGGGGCTGCATCCTTCCCAGCCAACGAAGATGCTCAATTTATAGATAAATTAGAGCAAAATGCTATACCCGCTCTGGATTTCCTTAAAGGAGATAAGCCAGAAAGTGAAGAGTCTGAGACTCGGAGACTCGGAGACTCGGAGACTAGAGAAGATTTAACTTCCCCATCTCCCCCATCTCCCCCATCCTTATCTGTGGGAGATTATTTAGATACGCAGAAACGTTACCAACTATTAGAACCCTTAGTATTAAAAGCTACTGAAGCAACTGTTACGGTGTTGGTCTTAGACTGTAATCCTCTACAAACTTCCTTACTCAAAGCACTCTTAGCAGCTAAGTCAGAAATTCCTGCGACTGCACAACCCTACTTAACTCTAAAGTCAGAATTTCCCCAAAACCTGCCCAGCCTTCACGACACTTTGCAGGAAAACGGACAAGCAGTAATACTCTTAGAAGACTGCTCAGACTGGCCATTGCTATCAACACAGTGGAGCAATCCCCAAACTTCAACCCAGCAAATCTTATATTGGCTCAACGAGATGACAGAGCTTTGGGCTGCACTAGAACCCTGGCAGAGCCGTCAAAGCTTACTAGAAATGACAAATTTGCGGGTAAATCCGAATCCCACAGCCTCTTTAGCCTCAATCCGCCTGCAAAGACTCTATCCAGAAACAGCTCCATCCTCTCTAACTCTTCAAACTTTAGGAGAATTGTGGCAGGCTTTATTTAACCAGTCTCAGCGCACCCTATTTAGTGCTTTGGCCGCCCTGTTGCGCGATCTGCATCAGGGAAATATTCAAACGATAGACTTACTGCGATCGCATCTAGAAAATATGCACAGCTCACTGCAACCCGAACCAACCCCAACCTCAGCCCTCACCCACCTGCAATTGGGCAAATTTCAGCACAAGCTCGCTGATGCAGGCGACGACAGTACAACCCTCCCCTTGCCCATGCAAGTTTACCGTTTGGAAGACTGCGGACGCACAGATGTTGGTCGCCAGCGAGATCGCAATGAGGATTTTTTCACCATTTGGACTCAGACGAACAAGCTAGAAAGCTCGCTTGGTCGCATCCTTCAGATTAAAGGACTTTACATCCTCTGCGACGGCATGGGCGGACACTCCAGCGGTGAAGTAGCCAGCCAATTAGCCGTAGAAAGCCTCAAGCAATACTTTCAAACCCATTGGAGAGATGAGCTACCCTCTGCCCAAACCATCAGCGAAGCAGTGCTGTTAGCCAACCAAGCCATCTATGAAGTTAATCAAAAAGATGTTCGCTCTGGTAGCGCCCGTATGGGTACTACTCTTGTTACAGTCTTAATTCAAGACTCTCAAGTTGCCGTTGCCCACGTCGGTGATAGCCGACTTTATCGACTCAGGAGAGGAGGGAAACTCAAAAAAATTACCACCGATCACGAAGTAGGCCAACGGGAAATTAAGCGGGGTGTCGATCCGCAAACTGCATACTCCCGCCCCGATGCCTATCAGCTAACTCAAGCTCTCGGCCCACGAGATAATAATTTTGTCAAGCCAGAGGTGCAGTTTATAGAACTACTTGAAGATACCCTCTTAATTTTGGCCTCCGACGGTCTGACGGACAACAATTTCTTGGAAACTCACTGGCAAAGTAAGCTCGAACCTCTTCTCAACCCCCAAAGTAATTTGGAGCAAGGTGTGAAGGAGTTAATCGACTTAGCTAATCAGCATAATGGTCATGACAACATTACAGCTATTGTTATTCGTGTACAAGTACGACCTTACCGATTCTAAATTAGTTAGTTGTTAGTTGTTAGTTGTTAGTTGTTGGTTGTTGGTTCAGGACTTACGCACCCAACCAAAGAAACCGGGTTTTTTTACGAAAATACTTCGTTGTTACCCACAGATTCTCTCAAAAACCCGGTTTCTGGAGCCATGAGTGTAAGTCATAGTAATTGCTAATTGCTAATTGCTAATTGCTAATTGTTAATTCCTAATCCCTTCTACTTACCTTCCCCCTCTTCCCCCTCTCCCCCATCTTCCCCTAGTCCCTAACCCCTAGCCCCTAGTCCCTTCTTCCCCTAGTCCCTAGCTATAAATGTGTTGACTCTCACTCTCTTAGACCCCCAAAAACAGACTCCTCTGCAACGCTGGATCTTTGATAGCGAGTCAATCATTCGCATTGGCCGCTCTCCAGAAAATCACGTTATTATTGTCGATTCCCTAGTTTCCCGGCAACACCTAGAGTTACGAAAAATTAATAATTCACCATCTAACAGCACTTGGTTGCTTGTTAATCAAGGCACCAATGGGACTTTTGTCAATGGTGTTTTGATGTCTCAGGGTGTTGTCTCCGACGGTTCCCTGATCCAGCTAGCACGAGGCGGGCCCATCCTGAAATTCCAGGTAAGCTCAGATATATTGGCTAATTTGCCCCATTCTCCCTCCCCAAGTCCGCATCCTGCGCCCCTCCCTACTTGCAATCATGTTGGCAACCCGCCAGGGAGTTTATTCTGCATCCATTGTGGCAAACCAATTAGCGTGGAACGCACGATTCGCCAATATCAAGTGTTGCGAACTTTAGGTCAAGGGGGGATGGGGACTACGACTTTAGCCTGGGATAGCCAGAAGGCGCGATCGCAACAGCCTGGAATTCCCCCGGCCGCATCTTTGGTAGTCCTTAAGGAAATGAATGCGGATATGGCCCAAATCGCCAAAGCTCAAGAACTTTTTGAAAGGGAGGCCCGTACCCTTAAAGCGCTACACCATCCGGGTATTCCTCAGTTTTTTGACTTTTTTGTGGAAGGGGGGAAGAAATACCTGGCAATGGAGATGCTTCACGGTCAAGATTTAGAAAAACGGATTTATCAGCGGGGGCCGGTTACTCCCCAACAGGCGATCGAGTGGATGATTCAAACCTGTGAGGTGTTGGACTACATTCACTCGCAACAGCCCCCGATCGTTCATCGAGACATTAAGCCTGCTAATTTGCTGGTACGCCACCGCGACAATGGGATCGCGGTAATCGATTTTGGGGCCGTCAAAGAAATTGGCACGCCCCCTGGTACTCGCATTGGCGTTGAGGGCTACACTGCCCCGGAACAGGATCGGGGTCAGCCGCTAAGTCAATCCGATTTGTATGCTATTGGCCCAACGCTGATTTTTTTGCTAACGGGGGAAAGCCCCCAAAAGTTTTACGGCAAGAGAGGTCGAGATTTTGGGTTCAACGTGGAAAGGGTACCCACGATCGCGCCGAAATTGCGGACTGTGATTTCGCGGACAACGGAACCTAAACCAGGCGATCGCTATCCTACAGCTAAAAAACTAGCCGAAGCCTTAGCAGCTTGCCTCTAGGCAAAAGTACACTGAAACCCTTTTTAGTTAAAAGAGTTACCCAAAACTAAACACTCAAAACTCAAAACTTTTCTAGTCCTCATCCCAACCTTCGACAACTAGCAACTCGCTAACGGGGTCTTGCATGGAAAAATCAAACTCTTGGAGTTGTTGTTTCCAGTACGGCCACTCGTCTCCGTACAGTAAAGCGATTTTCCACAGACTATCTGTCGGTTTGATGATGTTGGATTTCACAAGTGATTGCACCTGACGTTGAAATTTGACCATCGGGTGTATAACCTGCTGGCTCATAATACCTCTTGAATTGTTTAAATCCTCTCGAATTAAGACTTTCCTGCTCTCACTTTTTGCCTATGTGTAGATTTTTGTTGGAAAGTCACCATCTAACCTTTTAGCGCACTATCGTTACTTTTGACAAGTAGGTATAAGCAAGACTGAAGATTTAAGGCTAAGTTGAAAGAATTAATCATGGAGTTGAGGGCTTCAGGCTGCTATAGCTACCGGCGAAGGTCAAGGAACCAGGAAGAAGTTAAATCTTGAGAGTGGGCTCTACCACACTTTCGGCCTCAATGACGAAAAATATAGCAATTGTGGGAGCGATCGCCACACTAGAGCCAAATTTCTTTACCTTCCTCTGTAAAGCGCACATTTTTAATCTTCCACCCCCGGTTTGCCATGAGAGTCTGGCGCAGACCACCAAACAAGGCTAACTGTTCGCAGTTGGAAAGAGAGGTTAATCGGCGTTTGGAGTTGGGAGGAATACGCAAATCTATTATAGCTAAACTCTTCTGGCGATCGAGAATTACCCGATAACTCAACTCAAAGTCTGTGGTGTACTGTTGTTCTAAAACTTGTGCCACTGTTGCCTCAAGGGAGTGTTCTACCGGAACGGTGACATCTTCAGGAATTAAAGCTTGGCACTGACTGTCTACTCCATAAATGGTGACTGTCTTCGTATCAGGCGCTACAGGAGCCTCAACTGCTGGCAGTATTGGGGGATAGATAGTTTCAGGCTGTGGCGTAGCTGTGGGTGATGGTATCGGGGGAATGGACTCTCCCAGCTCAGGGGGTAGCGGAGTGCAACTATTTAAGCTAAATATAATCAGGCTGGCAGCAAAGGCCGCCTGATATTGCTGGATACTGTTCATCGATCGACCACCAAACTCTTTATATGAATTTCGGTGAGGTTTTTAACAGCTCCGCAGGAAACAGCAGTCAATCTAAAATCTAAAATCTAAAATCTAAAATGGCTATGGTTTGGACTCGCCGCCACATTCTCTCTCTTGCTGATTTTACTCGCGGTGAATACGACGCGGTACTGCAAACTGCTGGGAGTTTTCGAGAAGTGCTTGGTCGCCGCACAAAGAAGGTGCCGGCTCTACAAGGTCAAGTGGTGGCTAATTTATTTTTTGAGCCTTCTACTCGGACTCGTAATAGTTTTGAGTTGGCGGCGAAGCGGTTGTCGGCAGATACGCTGAATTTTACGCCGGGAAGTTCTTCTCTGACCAAGGGGGAGACTATTTTAGATACGGCGAAGACTTATTTGGCAATGGGAACGGATATGATGGTAATTCGCCACGAGCAGGCTGGAGTACCGATGGCGATCGCGCAGGAAATGGATCGTTTGGGTTCAAAGGTGAGCGTCCTTAATGCTGGAGATGGTCAGCACGAACACCCTTCTCAAGGTTTGTTAGATTTATTTACTATCTGTTCGCTCTTAGACCCCGAACACCCTCGCCTAGAAATTTTAGCTGGTAAAAAAATTGCTATTGTTGGCGATATTCTGCATTCGCGAGTAGCTCGGTCTAATATTTGGAGTTTAACTGCAACTGGAGCTGAAGTTCATTTGGCGGGGCCACCTACTTTGTTGCCGTTATTATTTGCTGAGTGTGGCAATGGTAGGGAAGGAAACTTATTTTTACATTGGCAAGTTGAACCTGCTTTACAAGATGCTGATTTTGTGATGGCCTTGCGGCTACAAAAGGAAAGGATGGGTCAGTATTTGTTGCCGAGTTTGCGAGAATATCATCAGTTGTTTGGGATTACGCGCGATCGCCTTAAGCTCTGCAAACCCAATGTTAAAGTTTTACATCCAGGCCCAGTTAACCGAGGTGTAGAAATTAGTTCTGACTTGATGGATGATGCCGAATTTAGTTTAATTTCCCAACAAGTTACCAGTGGTGTTGCTGTCAGGATGGCTTTGCTCTATCTGATGGGGGGTGGTAAGCTTAATTAACACTGTTGGCGAATTCAGAAAAAATCTATGTGAGGTTAGCCAGTTCAAGAATATTGAACCAATATCATCCACTCCAAGCTAAAGAGGCTCGAGCCCCCGCAATATGTTCTTCCTTTCCAGTTAGCAAGGCGAATAAGGCGTATTCCACGGGATTAGCATTCCAGAGTTCTATGATGTGTTCCTTCATATAAGACCATACGATCCCACCAGCAGTTTGGTAATGCTCAAGCACATCCTGGAGAACTTGCTCACCGAAGGTGGCATAGAAACAGACGAAATCCTTGGCAGGATCGCTTACTGCGGCTTCTGTCCAATCGATTAGTCCCATCAAATTTCCGTCTTTGTCCACAAGCGTATGACCAGGGTGAAAGTCTCCGTGAATCAAAGCCGAATGCTGAGGCCACAAGGCATCATTGGCAATCCAGTCTTGCCAACGTGCCCAGCGTTTATCAGAAACACCAAGCAGTTCTCTGGTCTTCTCCATATTCTCTCCCATAGATTGCCGCACTCGATCGACTGTTTGAACTCGGATACTGAATTGTTTCACTACCTCAATGCGTGTTTTGTGGAGTTGTGCCAGTGTTTTTGCCACAGAAGAAATGTATACAGCAGGCGGAGACTTCGGATCGATGTACCATACATAATCGCCGATATCTGGATCTATGGTTCCGGCAGGAATTCCCTTTAATAGCGGATAGGCAACCAGTTCATCCGAAACAATTTTCCAGACGGGAACGCTCACATCGACTTGGCTTTTAACCAGTTCAAGAACTTCTCTTTCATAATACATACGCTCAAGAACATCAAGTCTTCTGGGAAATCGCAATACCCATTTTGTATTATTCTCTTTGGCAGTAGCAAACGTAGTTATGAAGTCCATTCCCGATTTGTTAATATTTAAGTCTGCGTCCAAAATGAAGCCATTTTTGTCGGCTATGCTAAGTAGTGTCCTGATTTGGTAGTCTTCACTAATAGATTTAGTCATTTTAAATTCGCTCCTTCATGAGCATTGGCTAACATCTATATATAGAACTATCGTCTAACATTGTTGTACAATCCTGCAAACTTAGAAATTAACGCTGCCAAAACGAGTGAAAAGTCCGATATGGAGTTAATGAACGACCCGCAGGCAAAGCGTGAGGCAGACAGAGCGCAAGCCCACAGAGACGAACTGACTGAGCTGATTGCACACGCGATGTGGAGCGGCTACGAGAAACTATTAGGGAGACTGCTAGTTGAAACAGTGTCTTAATTAATAAAGAAAGACGCGATCGCGCATCAGCTTTCAATCTGGCAAATCGGGATCGATTCCCAATTCACGTAACTTTGCTGCCAATCGTTCTGCTCTTTGGCGTTCCTGTTCTGCTCTTTGGCGTTCCTGTTCTGCTCTTTGGCGTTCCTGTTCTGCTTGTTCTGAACTCCATAGCAGCAAATTACCTGAGTTATCCCACCAGCGCAGCCAGTTCATCGTTTGTCCCAACCGTTGCCCCGACCAAATCCCCAGATCTAGTTCCAGTTGTGGAATCCACACCCGGCCCTGTGCATTTGCTGGATGTAAAACATATCGTCCATCTTGCAAATAACGCACTTCCAAATTAACTTCGTAGGGGTCATAAGTGACATAAGTAGGCACTTGAAGAATTTGTTCGTAAAAGTGGAGTTTGCCATAGGGGGGAGTCGATCGAATTGATAGTTCTCCTCCATCTGCTTCTGAGAGAAATTCCATCACGATCGCAACATTAGCACCATCAGTATTAGGAGTATAACTACGACGAATGACCCCCGCTGCTAAAGGATGCACTTGAGTTACATAAAACCAGTCTGGTGCTTTGACTACAATCTTTTTATTGACAGTAGCAACTAGCCCCAAATTAGAGGCAATGAGCATTTCTGGCTGGATATATCCTGCGGCTCCCAGTGTATCGGTGAGAGCAGCCGCGAGAGAAGGTTGTTGAATATTCTCCACAGGATCGTCTGGTAATACGAAGTTGGCTGGTAAGGGTTCCCAAGTGACAGTTGGCTTAGCTTTTATAGAAGGGGCTTCAAGTACCATTATATTAACCCTCAACCAATAAATTTTGTGCAAATTTATATAGTATAGCAACCGCCAAGAACATTAGGGTATTCTAAATCGATCGAACCGTTCGGCAAGCGCGATCGCGACAAAGCTCTTACTTTTATTCTCTTCCCTTCTTCCCTTCTTCCCTTCTTCCCTAGCCCCCAGGGTTTGAAAACACGCCCTAGCCCCTAGTCTGCTAGTTATTGCACAAAAAAAGCCCATTGGTTGGGCTTAGCAAAGTTCAACTAATTCCGATCGTTCAATTTATTAATGATAGTAATGCTTGCATTTCTGGCTGTGGGAATGGGAAGAAGCGCGACGGTAGCCTAGCCATTGGGAAGCTACCCAGCCACCGCCTTTGATCTGAGCCCACCCGTTCTTATAATGACCCGTAAGCTTGACATGACTACCATTGTGTAGCTTGGAGTGTACGCAATAATCAATGCCAGGCCCGCAACGGACATTTAGCCGACCGCCATTGGTGCGGACATAGGCGGCGTATGCGTCACTAGGTACGGCTAAGACAGATAGAGCAACTGCAATACCTGCAAGACCCATCCATGCAGAACTGGGAATATTTAAGCCTAGTTGCTCAAGGGATCTCAGCTTAAGTTCTGGGCCGGGGTTTTCGTAGGTAACGTAGGAATGAGTAAATGCTAGTGTTTCCATAATTTCCTGATTTAATGTCAGATTGGTCTGGCTAAACTCAGGCAAAAATTCCTAATTTCAGAAGAATTACTCATGGGTCGGAAAACACATCAGTAACCCTGGTTATTTTCTATTTTTGTCGAAGTTTGGGGAATTTTACCGAGTTTATAGCCAATACCATAGCACTTGGCTTGTTTTTCGCAAAGAAAAATCTAATAAAATTTACAAATCCTAGAAGTAAGCTCGGAACATCTGTAACTGAAGCTTATCAATGGTGCTGAGTTAGAGTTATGGATAGGCGATCGCTGAAAATAGATTCAATATTCAGTTGCATCACAACTATTATTAGCCCATGAATACCCTTACAATTTCCCTCAACACTCTTTCAGACAATCATCCTAAAGATAGTTTTGCTATTACTTTTGCTCCACTATCAGTCGCAGAAATATACACTTTAGCTGATGACGCAGCTAATGGGGCTGTGGTAATGATGAGCGGTACTGTACGCAATCAAACTGATGGTCAACCTGTAGTGGCTCTGGAATATCAAGCCTACGAACCGATGGCTGTCCGAGTATTCCGGCAGATAGCAACCGAGATTCGCCGTCAGTGGCCAGATGTTAATCGAGTAGTAATTCACCACCGCGTTGGGCGATTGGAGATTGGGGAAATCAGTGTGTTAGTTGCTGTTGGTTGTCCCCACCGTTCAGAAGCATTTGCAGCTTGCCAGTACGGGATGGACACTTTGAAACACAATGCTCCGATCTGGAAGAAAGAATTTTCTACTGATGGCTCTAGTAGTTGGGTCAGCATAGGAGCGTGTGAAGCTAATTGTTAAGTTTTAGTGTCAGATTCAGTTATTTAGACAAAAGAGCTTTTAACATAATGCTAAAAGCTTTGGGTACTCTATTTACCTTGAGTAAGTGATGCTGTGTAAATATTTTTGAAAGTCCGGTTTGTTCCGGTTGCCCAAAAAATATCCTGAAAATGTACCAAAATTTAGGGAACTCACGCATTCAGGGGCGCGTCATTAAAAGCGGAAAGTTTGACACAGCGAATTCCGCCCATGAGTCACTTTATTTCTGTACCCTGGTCTACGGTTGAGGCGACCGTTCCTCAAGTGCAATTGCCAGCCGAAAAACTTTCTAACTACGACTTAGTGTTGCGATGCCAAGAAGGGTTGCGCCCCGATCGCGCTGCCTTTTCCGAACTGCTGCGTCGCTATCAGTCTCACGTCGATCGGGTTCTATATCACTTGGCACCGGACTGGCAAGATCGGGCAGACTTGGCTCAGGAGGTCTGGATTCGAGTCTACCGGAATATTAAGCGCTTGCAAGAGCCTGCTAAGTTCCGGGGCTGGCTCAGCCGGATCGCGACAAACTTGTTTTATGATGAGTTGCGAAAACGCAAGCGGGTTCGTCCCCCCATGTCTCTAGATGCTCCCCGCTTTCTAGAAGATGGAGAGATAGATTGGGAAATTGCTGCTGACTCTCCGGGGCCTGATGAAGATTTGACGACGAGGGAGTTTTACGATCAGCTACACGAAGCGATCGCAGATCTACCAGAAGTATTCCGCACGACTATTGTTCTTAGGGAAATCGAAGGGTTAGCCTATGAAGAAATAGCCGAAATAACTGGTGTTTCCCTGGGAACTGTAAAGTCCAGAATTGCTCGTGCTCGCCAGAGACTCCAGCAACAATTGCAAAAGTATCTGGATGGTCGCTAGTTTAGCTTTTTGAGACGGTAGTGTGAGGTTTTGGTAAAGTTTTCCTTTGACTCCAAACTTCTCTTTTAAGATCGTAAATAAAGGATATTTTGCTGAGTAACCAGCGCGTGAGTTCCGAAATTCCATGAGGTGGTGTGACTAATGAATCCTAAATTTGAGTCCGATAAAAATCATCAAGAGCACTTCCTACGGGATTCACTAACTAGGAATCCAGCTTCTAACAATCAACGGCAGGGTGCCATAAACACTATGATGCGAGATCGCTTTGAATTGCTGAGTGCCTACCTGGATGGTGAAGTGACGGCTGCTGAACGCCGCCAAGTTGAAGAGTGGTTGACCGCAGATCCCTCGGTTCGCGGCTTATACGATCGATTGCTGTCTTTACGACACGAGTTACAGGTAATGCCTGTACCACCTGCACAGCAACCTGCACAAGATTTGGCAAATCGGGTTTTCCAACAAGTTGACCGCAGGCGGAATCGGACTCTGGTTTGGGCGGGAAGTGCGATCGCGGCGATGTTTGTGGCGATGATGTCCGGTATTGTATCCGACCAACAATTATTTTCTCCACAGTTAGCTGGAGCTCCAGTTCCTGCGACTGCTGATGGCTTGATGCTCGCTTTGAATGAGCCTGTAATGGATATAGTGAATCCTAATGATTTGATGTTAACTGTGAACGAGCCTGTGGTGGAAATTCCCAAGCCGGGTTCGGGAGTTTCTAGAGGGCAGTAATTGGTAATAGTTAACTGTTAACTGTTAACTGTAATGGGTAATTGGGAATGGGTAATGGGTAATTGGTAATGGGTAATTGGTAATGGGTAATTGGTAATTGCTAATTAGACGTAAAAGAATTAATTACTATATAGCGATTATATTTTAGCCGATCGCTATTTTTTAGCGATCGCATACTGAATTTTTTATTTAACTAAAGTAAGAGAGTTTTTACTAACCTTTTATCAAAATTAACCTGACATCTGGCTAGCGGGTGAATTATTCTGGAAGCTAGTCAAGTTCACTTCGAGGAGAAAATAGATGAAAGTTACCTGGATGACTCGTTTAATGCGAATTTCCCTAGCAGCTCTACTATTCACCGCTGCATCTCTACCAGCCACACTCGCACCCGCCGCCAGCGAACCAGCACAGAGACAAGCTCAAGCCGGTCAGAAAAAGCGCCTCGTAGTCATGGACTTTGAGTATGGCACCAGCAATAGCTATTACAGCTCTTACAGAGGCGTAGGAGCAGCCAAAGGCATTAGCGAAATGCTGATTAACGAACTTGTCAACAATGGCACTTACACCGTAGTCGATCGCAGCAAACTAGAGCAAGTTCTCAGACAGAAAAACAGGGTAGCATCAGTCGATGCAGCTACAGCAGCAGAAATCGGTAAGGAACTAGGTGTAGATGCGGTACTAATCGGTACTATTACTCGATTTAACGTCGATAAGCAGTCAGGAGGTGGCGGCGGTTTTATGGGAATAGGCGGGAGTTCTTCTAAAACCAAAGCCAATGTCCAGATTGACGCGCGGCTGATTAGCACTACTACTGGCGACATCCTGGCTACTGCTAAAGGCATAGGAGAAGCAGATCAAAGCGAAAGTAGCGTTTCTGTAAGAGGTATTAGCGGTAACTCTTCTAGTGGTAGTAACGAGGACGATCTTTTGAGTACCGCAGTTCAAAAAGCAGTAGCACAAATGGTAATTAAATTGTCTGAAGTTTCTACTAAAATTCCTTAAGGATTAAGTAGAAGATAGAAGGCAGAAGAGAACACAGTTAACAGTTAATATTTAACTTAGGACTTAGGCTCATGGTTCCAGAAACCGGGTTTTTGAGAGCATCTGTTGGTAAAAATGCAGTATTTTCCTAAAAAACCCGGTTCCTTTGGTTGGGTGCGTAAGTCTTGATAACTGTTAACTAATTACATTTTTGCACTAAGTTAGGGTCAAGATTGGGGTCAATCTTATTAAAGATTGCCTCTTCTTCTTTAATCCATCCTGTTTCTCCCGGTTTTAGTTTCGAGGCTTCAGGTTCAAAAGTTGCTTTGATTGTCGGGGAAGCCGTAGGAGTGGCTGCTGAGGGAGAGGGTTTGCTCTGATTTTTAGTAACTTTTGCTAAATCTTTAGGAGTATTCAGCTTAATTTGACTTGAGTTAACTTGGTCAGGAAGAGAACAAACTTTTACCTCCAGCCAAGTTCCCTGTTCATTAAATTCTGTGTTGATAACTTCCAAAATACTGCCCGGTGGAACTGTACCTTTAACCTCAGATTGATCTAATTCGGTACTCAAAATTAAGCGCTCGTTCTTAATTCCCGGATCTGGTTTAAATTCAATCACATCTCCAGCTTTAAATAAGGAGACAACAGCAGTAGGAACTGGAGTTGCAGGGGATGGGCTAACAGGATCTATAATAGGATTCTCAGCAGAACTTCCCTGAAACCAACGATTGGTAACTTCACTAAAATCTGGGTTAAAAAAGTAAGCTAAAGGCAGTCCCCCCAATACTAAGAGCAATAAAATACCTAGTAAATAAGGTAGTGGGCTTTGATTTTTAGGACGGGGGAAAAACTGGGTTTTTAAGGACGAATTGCCTCCGGCATTTTGGATGCTAAAGTTGGGGACGGCATCATCATCTTCATCCGGGACATAAACGGGAACGTCCAAGGGGGCGATGGATAATTCTGTTAGGGTACTGCCCTCTTCTTTTGGTCTTACTTGACAGTAGATCAGAGCGATCGTGACATTATCGTGCCCATTTCTGGTATTAGCTATTTCAATTAATCGGTCTTTGACCTTGG
Organism: Kamptonema formosum PCC 6407; assembly: GCF_000332155.1. Lineage (GTDB taxonomy): Bacteria > Cyanobacteriota > Cyanobacteriia > Cyanobacteriales > Microcoleaceae > Kamptonema > Kamptonema formosum. Next base: position 2,582,911 of record NZ_KB235903.1, read on the forward strand.
CGACATTAGTAGTGCCATCTAGAATGGGGAGAATTTCATTTTCCCAGCATTCATCAATCCGCTCTTTATCGCTTAAACCGTCCGAACATAGTAGAAAAATGCAGTCTTCGTCTACAGGAAAGCGCTGTACTGTGGGGTGGAGAGTTGCTGAGGAGGTGATGCCTAAAGCTTGGACGAGGGCTCCGGCGGCTACTTGTTGTAAGGCATCTCGATAAAGAGCGTAACCGAGCCGGACTTCGCGGCAGGCGACATCATCATCTAGAGTAACTTGGCGGCAACTGCTGCGGGTAATCCAGTAGGCTCTGCTATCTCCGACGTGGGCGATGTAGAGTTCGTGGGCGTGGGCTAGACCCATGACAACGGTGGTGCCCATGCGCTGGCGGAGTTGTCGGTGTTCGCTGTCGTTGCGCCCGGAGATGGCATCATTAGCGGCGCAGGCAGAGCGTTCTAATTTAGCGGTTAGGGATTGGGGGTCGCAATTGGCGGGGTGCAGCAGCATAAGCTGTACGCGATCGCGAAGTGTGGTAACGGCAAGTTCGGAGGCGACTTCCCCTCCGTCTTGTCCGCCAATACCGTCGCAGACGATCGCGCAGGCTTCTGAGCCGGGAGATACTTTGATGGCTGTACCATTGGGGGGGTAGCAAGCGTCTTCGTTGTGGGAGCGGGTGGGGCCGGTGTCCGTGCCGGTGGCGATGTAAATTGTCCGCTCGAGCGATCGCCCGCATAAGGCTAGGGCTTTATCTAACTGACCGATTAGTTGTTCGGCTGTTCGCACTTGACCGGCGGTCATTTGCTGGCACAGTTGTCGTAAAAAACTGGCGATCGTGGGGTGGGCGCTTCCCACCCATTGCTGCCATAATTGGCCCAACTGAGAAAAGTTGGGGGCTTTTTGATCGGGCTGTAATTCTAATAACCGTAGTAAGGGCCCTTCTACTCGCAGCAGTTGGGGGGTGACTAGGGTAGTAGCGACTGCTTGAGAGCTGCACGGTTGCCAGAGTTGAGCGATTTGCCATAGCCAAGACAATTGGCGCATGGCTGTGGCGTTTTTCCAGGCGATCGCTAATTCTGGCATTAAGCCTTCGCCGGTGGTCGATAGCGGGCCATTTTCTAATAGCCAGATGTCGCTGCCGAGTTTGGTAGTCGTGCGGGGGATTACGCCGTACACTTCGGGTACGTGGAGGCGATGGGGAAATAGCCTCAGATAGGGTGTGATAAAGCCCGGAATGTCTTCGGGCATTTCGGGATATTGTTCGGATTGAGTATCGAGCAGAATTCGGTCGCCCTTGAATAGGTAGCGACCAGCTATCAGCTCTCCAGGCCGACAGGCTTTTATCCCTTCACCGATAGCCCACAAGTAATGTTTTGGCACAGCGTACTGCATAGGGGTTCCTCACGCCTCTCAGCCTAGTGCTGATCTGAACTATTTTAGCCAATTCTGGTCTTTTAATTCCTTGCTATCTCTATTTTGGCGATCGCGCTGTCGATCTGGCAGAAGGAATCAGGAAGAGCGATAATTTGGGAGCGCATCTAGAGAATATACGGCAATGATATGATTTAAGGGGGAAAGCGACACGGAGAATCATTACTCTCCGAGCAGGGATTGAAACAAAACTCAATAAAACGAAACAGGCATTGACAAAGGTAGATTATGCCCATTCCCGATTCGAGCCCCTCACCAAAAAAGTCACCCGATCCCAAATTTCTCCCCAGTCTAGAGGTCGATGAGTTGCTGGCTACGCTTGAGCATTCTCATGGTTTGTATTACAAAATGATGAATCTTGAGGTTTGGGCGATCGTCGAAACTCTCGATCAGTTTTTCCCTGGTTCTTGGGGGCACTTTATGACTAACCGTAAAGTGGCGATGAAGCAGTTTTTGCAGCGCCAGCAAGCTAAAAATGCTGAGGGAAAAGAGGAAGGGAGTAGCGATTTGAGCGATTTAAGCGAGGGGGAGGAAGGTTTAGCGGATGCGATCGATAACTTTGTTCCCCCGCCCTTAGATGAAGACGGGGGGGCGACATCTTCTATTCCTTTTCCTTCTTAAATTTGCTAGACGCTAATCTGAGAGTCAACTTGGGGGAGCCCCATACTGTAGTTGAGGACGCGGCTATTAAGGTTGTAGCTGATTTGGCCTTGCTGAAGAAGCGATCGCACGAGGTGTTCTAACTCTGAACCAATGCGGCGGAGGTTATATTCTGTTAAGTCTTCGCCGTTATAACTTTCTACGAGCTCGTCAAATTTGCGGTAAACCTGGTTGAGGGTTTCAGTAGTCCAGTTTAGCTCGTTATCTGGATCGATATCGATAGTCAGAGAGTCTTGGCTGGGTACGAATTCGTTGTTTTCGAGGGTGGCGGTGTAGATGCGGATATGCCGGGTGGTGGATTTGAGCAGCATGGTTCTCGGAGTAAAGAAAGCTTCAGAGTTTATAATAGCTGAGAATTGCGATCGGAGGACAAGGTGGAAGGTAAAAGATTTATTCACTCGCTGCGACTGCAAAATTTCCTTTCTTATGGTAATGAGGGGGAAATAAATGGTAAAGGAGATTCGGATTTATATCGAAGGCTGTGGGGATAGTAAGAATACAAAAGGATTGCTTCGACAAGGATTTAGCAGTTTTTTTAACCCAATAGGACTTACGCTTATGGCTTCAGAAACCGGGTTTTTGAGAGAATCTGTGGATAAGGGCGAAGTATTTTCGTAAAAAACCCGGTTTCTTTGGTTGGGTGCGTAAGTTCTACCCAATTAAAGAGATTGTACCCAGTAAAAAAATTGTTAGAATCAAGCTTGAAAGATATTATTTGCGAAATATTTCTTAACATGAGAGCGATCGCCAAGAGGCATCTGTTTGGTCATAAATAAGTTATTCTCTATAGAACCTATTTGACATCTAAGAGGCCAGCCTCTTAATCATCAGCCTAATAAAACAAAGATTAACTTTGTTCATTCTTCCTCACCTGTCGATTCTTCTTTAGCAAATTCACCCCATCTAACATCCTGTAGAATTGCGCCATCGAAAACTTTACCCTCAAGTTTAGCTCCCAGCAAGAGCGCACCTGTTAAATCAGCTCCAGAGAAGTTAGCTTCCACTAAGTTGCTACCAGTTAAAACTACACGCATGAGTTGGGCATTAGAAAGATTGGCTTTAGTCAGATTAATGCTCATCATAAAACAACCTTCAAAATCTGCTCCTGCTAGGTTAGCATCTGATAAGTTAGTATCGGAGAGATCCGCTCCCCGAAAATCACATAACTCCAGATTAGCACCTCTTAAGTCAGCAAAATACAACCTCACTTCTTTAAAATCCGCGCCAGCGAAGTTGATGCCAGCAAGGGGAGCACCTCTCAAATCCCAGTCGGCTTCTTCAATGTAAGGCAACTCCGAGAGAAAGTGTGCCCAAGGCTGTCTCGACTGCAACGCTGTAATTACATTGGCAAGCATAGCTTGGCATTTTTCAGATTGCCATCTACTTGTCACTTTTATTCTATGTTCTTCTATTTCCTCATATATATCTTTGGTTTCCTTGGACATAAATTCCTCCTTTTACTAAGACTATTTACTAAATGAGCGGGTGACGGACTGATAAATTCTAGGGATTGCGTCCAATACTTATTAAAAAACTTTTTAATTTACTCAATTCGTCTTGAACCTGTTTATATCTTTTGTTTAAAACCTCATTTACTCTAGAAGTTATGTCAGGAGGTTGGTTTCGGATTTTCCTTTCAAGTTGTTGGCGGACATTTTGTAGGCCTCAATAAGCGTATTCGAGTTCTCCAATATGGTTAAAAGGAGTTCCACGATCCGCTCTAAATATCAAAACTTTTCGTAAGGCGAGCTTGTAACTGTTTACGATAATCATCTAAGCTGTTGGAGCGACATGACATAGGATGAACTTCTATCATTCCTCTCCAAGAGTTTATTCCTTGGTCGTCCAGTAACATCTGAGGTTTAGGCAAGAATGCCTCAAAGATGTCTAAGATTCCAAGCTCCCTTGCAGTATTCTTGGCATACTCGGCTCCGCCCGAACTCCAGCAATAGAGTTTAGCCCCCTCTTTTTTAAGTTCTTTGATATGTTCTATCGTCGCAGTGATTGGTATTCTTTTACTGCCATAACTGCGGACTAATGTGTCATCTATATCAACATAAATATAAAATTGTTGCGGTTTGGGTGAGTTGCTACTTTGCATTGTAAAATAAAAAGTATTTTTCCTCTGGGATTCTACCATTTGCCGCTAACATGAAGACGGAGGCATCAATATCATAGTTTTGTCCTGTTTGATTCACTTGCCAACCCAAAGCGATCGCAACTTTATTGAAATCAGGAACTTCTTTAGAAAGGTTAAATCTGTCGCCCTTAGTTAATTCATAAGTCATTTTTTCTCTCCTGCAATGATTGATAGTTTTGATTTTTCTCAGTGTTTACTTTTCCACATAATACTTTTCAACAAAACTCCGCAATCCTGATTTATATCCTTGTCCTACGGCCTGAAACCTCCAGTCTCCACTCTTTTTATATAAGCGTCCAAATTCTAAGGCTGTCTCGACTGTAAAATTCTCTTTTAATTCGTAGCGAGTTAATTCAACTTTTGTCTGACTATCATAGAGACTGATAAAAGCATTAGAAATTTTGCTAAAGTTCATACCTACTGACTCGGCATCGTGGATAGTAACAATGAGTACAATCTGTTCAATCGCCGCATCCATTTTGGATAAATCAACTCCGTAAAGGGTATTGATGTATCCTTTTCTAGGTGAATAGTTATCGGTGGCTGATTGTCTCACAGAACCGTCAAGAGATTTAGTATTATTGTAAAATACTAAATAGTCTTCGTGAGGGATTCTGCCATCTGTTCCTAGCATAAATGCTGAAGCGTCAATTTCACAGTTCTTACCTGCTAGATTGGCTTGCCAACCCAAGGCGATCGCTAATTTTTTCAAATTCGGCACTTCTTGAGAAAGATTGAATCTGCCACCTTTAATTAATTGTACGGTCATGGGCTTTTGTTCCTTCCTACGATTTAAGAAAGCTGCTATTTTTGCTAAACGGTTAGTAGTGCTATTGCCTTTACAGAGTTGGGTTGCGTTTTTCAACTCAACTTTAATGATATCTTTAAATGAGACGTAACATCTGTAGGACTTACGCAAAACTATTCGTAACGCCGCCTTCTAGGCGGTAAAGAAACCGCCTAGAAGGCGGCGTTACTAAAGTGTGTGCGGGGCAAAACGCACGGGGATATTAGTTTCTTGTTGAATCTGAGTTGCGATCGCTTCTAATTCGCTATAACTGATACATTTAAGAATTTGCACGGGGTAAGGACGATCCTCAGCAGTGTGATTTCCTCTCCCATCTAATTGCCGAGTTAAAGGTTTTGGTCGGGTGGGCGTATTGAGTTGAATTTCCGCAGGCGCTAAGGATTTCATTAAACGGATATATTCTGTTTTCGTAGCTGCATCCCAGGGTGATAAAACCATTGTTTGAATACCGAACTCTCCATTATATTGTTGCCGAAATTGTTGCAAACCGGTCTGAATACTTTGTAAGTCAATTCCTGGGACGGGACGATTGATGCGCTGGAGGCGATCGCTACTAACTGCATCTAATTTTACCGATACTTTGTCGGCTAAAGCTAGTTCGGAACGCACTTGTGGGTCAGTCAGTAAGGTTCCATTCGTCAATACTGCGATCGCGCGGTGGGTGCATTTTTTGACAGATGCAATAATTTCGCCTAAATTCAAAGCTTGCGTCGGTTCCCCACTACCGCTGAGGGTGATGCTATCTACATCCCAAGGCGCGAAGGATTGTAAATCTTCTAAGATTTGGTTGGTAGGGATAAAAATGGCGCGATCGCTGATTTTAACTTCTATCTCTCCCAGTTGACAGTAAACGCAGTTAAAGGAACAGGTAGAAACTTGGCCGATGGGGTCAATACCTAGCGATCGCCCGTATCGCCAAGACTTGACTGGGCCGTAAACTGAGGAAAATTTAGATGTTGTAGTTGATGACATAGCTGTTATCCAATTGGAATTTTAAAATATAAAGACTTTTTCAATTATACCACTTATGTTAACTCGCCAACAGATTGCTTTTTATCTCGAAGATGTTGAAACTCCCGCTGGGAGGGCTGTTAGTTTAATTATTACGGGGCTAATTCTGCTATCTTCAGCCATTTTTGTAGCGGAAACTTACCCTCTTTCTGAACCAGTTAGGATTGAACTTGAAGCTCTTGATATTGCTATTTTAATCATTTTTGCTTTTGAGTATTTAGTCCGTTTTTGGTGTGCGGATGAAAAGTTAAAGTTTGTTTTTAAATTTTTCTCTTTAATTGACTTACTGGCTATTTTACCATTTTTTCTAGGTATAGTCAATATCAGCTTTCTCCGTATCTTTCGGTGGTTTCGGATTTTGCGGCTTCTCCGATTTTTTGAATTCAAAATTTCTATCTTCCGCATCAGCAGCGACGACGGGGTAATTTTTGCCAGGATTTTATTTACGCTGTTTACGATTATCTTTGTGTACTCTGGTTTGATTTATCAAGTTGAACATCCCGTTAATGCTGAGAAGTTTAATACTTTCTTGGATGCGGTTTATTTTTCAGTGGTGACAATGACAACTGTGGGATTTGGGGATGTTACTCCGATTTCGGAGACAGGAAGATTCTTAACTGTTTTGATGATTTTGAACGGTATTGCTCTCATTCCTTGGCAATTGGGAGATTTAATTAAGCAATTTGTGAAAACTGCTAATCAGGTAGAAACTGTGTGTAATGGTTGTGGATTGTCCGTACATGATAAGGATGCTAGATTTTGTAAGAATTGTGGGACTAAGTTGGATAAGGGCTAATTGCTAATTGCTAATTGCTAATTGCTAATTGCTAATTGCTAATTGCTAATTGCTAATTGTAATTGAAAAATGTTATCATATTAAGTAATCGGACATAAATAAACGCTATAAACTGTAAGGTGGGCGCTCGCCTCAACCATCTTCTACTATGAGTTACAGGCTTGAGGCGGCGAGCGCCCACCCTACGTTTAATTATGTACGACTACTTAAATCTGGTGGTATAAACATAATTACAGAACAGTTAACAGTTAACAGTTAACAGTTAACAGTTAACAATTGAGAGTAAAGATGTCGGAGATATTAACAACAGGTCAGACGATCGCGGCGATCGCGACAGCAATTGTGCCACAACAGGGTAGTGTGGGTATTGTCCGGGTTTCTGGTGACGAGGCGATCGCGATCGCGCACACCCTGTTTCACGCGCCAGGAAATCAAATTTGGGAATCTCACCGCATTCTCTACGGCTACATCCGTCACCCCCAGTCTCAGCAATTGGTCGATGAAGCCCTATTGTTAATTATGAAGGCTCCGCGCTCTTATACCCGCGAAGATGTGGTCGAATTCCACTGTCACGGGGGAATTATGGCCGTACAACAGGTTTTGCAGTTGTGTTTGGAGTCGGGGGCGAGGTTGGCGCAAGCGGGAGAGTTTACGCTGCGGGCGTTTTTGAATGGGCGACTGGATTTGAGTCAGGCGGAAAGCGTGGCGGATTTGGTGGGGGCGCGATCGCCTGCTGCGGCTCAGGCTGCTTTAGCTGGTTTACAAGGGAAATTGGCTACACCCATCCGCGAGTTGAGGGCGACTTGTCTGGATGTGTTGGCGGAAATTGAGGCGCGGATTGATTTTGAGGAAGATTTACCGCCGCTGGATGAGGGTGCGATCGCGTTACAAATTCAGCATATTTTGGCAGAATTGTCAAGGATTTTGGCGACGGCTGACTCTGGGGAATTGCTGCGATCTGGTTTAAAAGTGGCGATCGTGGGGCGGCCAAATGTGGGTAAGTCGAGTTTGCTGAATGCTTGGAGTCGGTGCGATCGCGCCATTGTAACTGACTTACCAGGGACAACGCGGGATGTCGTGGAATCGCAGTTAGTGGTGGGTGGAATCCCGATACAGGTGTTGGATACGGCGGGAATTAGGGAGACAGAGGATCGGGTTGAGAAAATTGGGGTAGCGCGATCGCGTCAGGCGGCTGAGTCTGCCGATTTAGTGTTGTTAGCGATCGATGCCGCAGCGGGCTGGACAGAGGGCGATCGGGAAATTTACCAACAGGTAAAACATCGCCCGGTAATTTTGATCGTTAATAAAGTTGATTTAGTCTCGGAAAAAGACTTAGAAATACTTCAATCAAAAATCGAAAATCCCCAAGCAAAAGTTCTAGCCGCAGCCGCTTATAATCAGGGAATCGAAGATTTAGAACAAGCAATTTTAACTGCTGTTAATGCGGGAGATTTACAAGCTGGAAATTTAGACTTAGCGATTAATCAAAGGCAAGCAGCAGCGTTAACTAGGGCAAAAATTTCTCTGGAACAATGCGCGGATACAATTAACAACCAATTACCCTTGGATTTTTGGACAATAGATTTGCGGGGGGCGATTCAAGCTTTGGGAGAAATCACCGGAGAAGGAGTGACAGAATCAGTTTTAGATCGGATTTTTAGTAGATTTTGCATTGGTAAATAGATTGATTAAGTTTACATCTTAGTCCGCGCAGGCGGACTTTGTTTGTGTAGCCGCGATTTCAATCGCCGCGATATTTTAGTTTTCTCGTATACCATTTTCCCTAAATTCTAATTGTGTTAGGATTAGGCAAAATAAATTAGAATTGCCATGCCAACATTTATCTATCATATTACCCATATCAATAATCTGGAATCCATTGTTAAAGCCGGTGGATTATTAGCTTGCAACGCTATGTATGAAGCCAACGCCGAGTACACTAATATTGCCTACGATGGTATCCAAGATCGCCGTGCCAGAACTTCCGTACCTTGCAGTGTAGGTGGAGTATTACATGATTATGTTCCATTCTATTTTGCCCCCCGTTCCCCCATGCTCTGTGCTATTAACAACAAGGGAAAAGTAAAAGGCTATAGCGAAGGTCAAACTCCTATAATTTACCTAGTTTCTGAAGTAGAAAAAATTGCCGATAGTAATTTACATTTTGCCTTTACAGATGGTCATGCAGTTATGACTTTTACCGATTTTTTTGATAACCTAGAATATCTGGATGAGGCTATTGATTGGGAAGTTATGGAATCCCGATATTGGTTTGATACTGATGAAGATAATGATAGAAAACGCAAGCGTCAAGCTGAGTTTTTAGTTTACAAATTCTTCCCTTGGCAGTTAGTAACAGAAATCGGAGTTAAAAACTACCAAATTAAGACAGAAGTAGATAAAATCTTAGAAAAGAATACCACACATCAGCCACCAGTCAAGACTCGCACAGCTTGGTATTATTAAATAGTAAAGATATATATCATTTACAATTCCAGATTCACCCAATTTGTTATTCTTGAATAAGATAAACAGCAAATATTATGATAGAACTCACGCAAGGCAACCTCTTAGACGCAGATGCAGAAGCCCTCGTTAATACGGTTAATTGTGTTGGCATTATGGGCAAAGGAATTGCTTTACAATTTAAACAAGCATTTCCCGAAAACTTCCGCCAATACGCACAAGCTTGCCGTAGTAGTAAAGTGCAGCCAGGACAAATGTTTATAGTCTCTACTGGCAACTTATTTAATCCGCGTTACATTATTAATTTCCCGACAAAACGCCATTGGAAAGGCAATTCACGGATAGAAGATATAGAGATTGGACTTAAAGCACTGATCGCAGAAATTAAGCGATTAAATATTAAGTCTATTGCTATTCCGCCCTTGGGTTGTGGAAACGGTGGTTTATCTTGGACACAGGTAAAACCCTTAATTGAATCAGCTTTTATTTACTTGCCAAATGTAAAAGTTTTGCTGTTTGCACCACAGAATACTCCTGAAGTTGATAGAATGCGGGTAGCTACAGAAAACCCCAAAATGACTCGCGCCCGTGCCTTGTATATTCGCTTGCTAGAATTATATCGGCTTCCTGGTTATCGGTTAACAATGCTAGAAATTCAAAAATTAGCATATTTTCTTCAAGTTGCAGGAGAATCGCTAAAGTTGCAATATACGAGGGACAAATACGGCCCTTATGCTAATAATCTCCATCATGTCTTTCAAACATTAGAAGGACATTATATCAGAGGTTATGGAGATCGAAGCCAAGAGGCGCAAGTTTATGTATTACCAGAAGGGAAAAAAGCGGCAGAAACCTTTTTAGAAAATAACCCTGATGCTAATGCTAGATTAGAGCGTGTTAGTAGGTTAATTGAAGGCTTTGAAACTCCTTATGGCATGGAATTATTAGCAACAGTTCACTGGGTTACTCAGGAAGATCAGGAAGCAGTAGAAGATGTGGAGAAAGCGATCTCTCTTGTAAAAGAATGGAGTATTCGTAAGCGCGATCTCTTTAAACCTCAACATATCCGCAAAGCATGGCAGCGTCTTCGTGAGGAAAACTGGTTATTTCATATCAAGTTCGATTAAATAGTTGAGGATTGAGAACACAAGTATTTAATTAGGTAAAACCACTTATTACATGGATCGAGAAACTAAAAGTTCTATCTCACTAGGATGAGTAAAAAGTTTTTGTAGGCGATCGCTGAAATAATAAACCTCATATTCAGGTGCGAGTTCCTTTTGCAATTGTAACCACAAATTCACACCTTCTCGGTCAAAAGCTTCAGCTTCCTCTGGACTAGAAAAATCAGAATCAGGCGGATAATCCTGATTTAAAGTTGCATCGTATGCTTTCACCCATTTGGATAGCCGATTAATTGTATCTTGACTTATTGGTAGCGTTATAGGATCTATATCGCCAATATTATCTGCATCTTCACCCCACAAAGGATCGCAGCCATAATCAGCCATTAACCTAATTTTTTTAACCATAATTACCTTACCTCCTTTTAATTGTTATCTAAGTCTACTTCTGGGGTTCGCACCGACAATATATCCGTTATCAGATACCGTTATAGCCATATACTTAAATTCCCCCTTAAAAACAAATTTATAAATTTGCCTGGGTGTCTCACTCAGTTTTCCTTGAGTACCCACAACTTCCCCTTCTATTATGGCAGTCATCACGGCATCAGGAATTTCATCAATATCAATCCCTATCTCAGCAAACTGAGCAGCTTTACTCAAAATGTGTTGCATTCCAGATTTAATATTTCCTAATTCCAAAAAAACGATTTTGCCATCAGATCTCTTAGCAATTCTAACGATATTTTCAGGTGTGTGTTTGATACCTGCTTGAGTGAGTTCGGCAATGAGAGCTGCTTTTTCAGAATCAGCAGTATTGGCTGGATTTGTCAATTGGTTTGTAAAGTATTGATGGGCGTTCTAGAATAGAAATAATTATATTCCAGATTGCGCCAGCGAATGAAATTTACGTCAAATTCACCCCCTACGATCGCAAAAATTGTTTCACAGTTCCTACAAGTTCTCGCGGCCCGAAAGGTTTAGCAATGTAAGCATCTGCTCCTTGTTTAATACCCCAATAACGATCGAACTCTTCCCCCTTAACCGAGCAAAATACTATGGGTATATTCTGCGTTAGAGGATTATTTTTGAGTCGGCGGCAAACCTCAAATCCATTCATTCCCGGCATCACAATGTCTAAAATTATTAAATCTGGGCAATTTACCTCTATTTTCTCGATTGCCTCAACTCCATCGCTTGCCTCAATCACATTGATGCCGCTACCTTTGAGAAGGTTTGAGATCATCTCCCGATGCGAGTGTTGATCGTCTACAACTATAACTGTCTTCATAAAATTTTAAATCGATAACCCTGTTAAAAATCTAAGAGAGGGGGAGGGGAAGATGGGGGGAGAGGGGGAGATGGGGAGGATGGGGAAGGTGGGGAGCAGGGGAGCAGGGGGG